>CAYHSW010000019.1:0-2465 GCA_964359405.1 uncultured Gammaproteobacteria bacterium
ACGAGAGGACCTGGGTGAACGAATCCCTGGTGTGCCAGTTGTCGCGTTCGCGGCAGCGCTGGGTAGCTACATTCGGATCGGATAAGCGCTGAAAGCATATAAGCGCCAAGCCGACCTCAAGATTAAAATTCCATGTCCGTAAGGACGAAAGATCTCCCGCAGACTACGGGATATATAGGCAACGAGTGTAAGGTCCGTAAGGATTTCAGCTTAGTTGTACTAATCGATCGATTGTAGAAATTTATATTGCTATAATTAAAAAACCTTCTATTCACTTTTCAAGGCGCAAAGCGCCGCAGACCTCGCCGTAGTCGTGAGACGAAGGCGGGTCAAAGCACATTTAAATTTTGGAAAGAGGAATTTTCCGGTGATTTGAGCGGCTTGGAACCACTCTTTTTTTACCCGCCGTAGCAAAGCGGAGGAGGGCCATTCCAAAGTACTTTGAGAAAAAAATTGTCTTGGTGACTTGAGCGAGATGGAACTACCCCATCCCATTCCGAACTGGAAAGTAAAACGTCTCAGCGTCGACAATACTCGTCCGGCAACGGACCGGGAAAATAGATCGTCGCCAGGGCAATTTTTTTCTCAAGGGGCAACCCTTCGGGAAAAGAATCCCGATTACATCGGGATTGCGCTCCTCGCTTCGCTGCGGGGCTAATGGTCATCGCCGGGGAATTCGTCTTTCCAAAAATAAGGCCAACTGCTATACTTCTGGTGTTTTGATCAAGAAACTCTTTTTCATTCTCTCTATTTTAATTTTAGTTTTTTTAGGTTTTCAACAGAGATGGTATGACACTTTGAGCGGGGATTTGAGGAATGTTTATTTTCCCCTTGCCCAAACCCATTTACCCGGAATTTCTATTTACCCGCCCGGAGCAAATCTTTTCTTTATGTTATTACCGTCAAATAATCTTCAAATTTTTCAATGGGCTTTTATTATTGTCAATATTTTGCTTTTAATTATTATTGCCAAGTTAACCAAAAAACCGGCGCTTTTAGCTCTGATAATTTTAGCCGCCGGGCCAATTCTTCTATTTCGCTTTGATCTTTTAGTCATGCTCCTGGTTGTTGTGGCAATTATCAGTTTTCAACGAAATAATTTTTATCTTTCTGCCGTATTTCTTGGAATAGCAACCATTACCAAACTATTTCCCATAATTTTATTACCATACTTTCTGTTTACGTTAAATCGCAGAAAAATTTTGCCATATTTATTATTTTTTATTTTGCCTATCGCCGTTATATCCTTGATTTATTCATTAGTCACTGGCCAGGATTTATTAACAATTCTAAATAAAGCTAACGGCGCGTTTACGGTTTCAGTCCACGTCGAATCCGTCATGGCAACCGTCCTGACGACAATTACGGCGGTAACTAATCCCGGTCCGCATGGTCTCCTTTTTAAGGATGCTCTTTGGAGTTTAGATCCACTCTATTTTCTCGGACACGCCCGCATTTTTAAATTCATAACACCCATTGTTATTGCGGTAACTTATTTTTTGATTTATCTTAAACAAAAAACTTTCGAAGTTCGTGTTTGTTTGTTAATAATTCTTACTTTGATTATTTCTTCCCAACTGTTGTCACCCCAATACGTCGTCTGGCCGGCTATCCTGTTTTTACTCATCGACAAACCCGGCCGTCTTAATATAATTTTAATTTTATTAATTTTATTTTTAACCCAATTAATTTATCCCTTAAACTATGGTGAATTTTTGGACTTCTACAACAAGGGGATTAACCTGCCTTTATTTCTCATCCTTGCCGCCCGCAATTTGACATTAGTCATTTTAACTTTACGCCTATTCGTTAACGTCATTTCCTCTATGAATAATCGCGCGAACGATATTCGTCGTCAGTCCAGGATGGCCGTTTACAAAAAATGTCGAACTTCAATTGTAAAATATTTGTATAATAAGATATATGCCCTCTATCCGTTTCGGAATTACATTTAGCCACACACATTTAAATTATCTCAAAATTCCAATTGATGACGCTTTGGATTTAGCTTTGGAAATAGGTTTTTCACACTTGAGACTTGGCAGTTATTGGCGAGAGGTAGAAAAAAACAAAGGGGTATACGATTTTTCTGTATTAAAAAATTTACTAAATCGGTGCGAAAAAACAGGACAAAAAGTGATAATGAATGTGGGAGTGAAGTCACCTCGCTGGCCAGAATTTTACTGGCCGGGATATTTGAAAGAGAAAAACTTTAATAATTTAGAAGCAAAAAAAAGGGCTCTGTTGTTTATAGAAAAATCGGTGAAATCTTTAAAAAAATATTCCTGCATCACGCATTGGCAAGTTGAAAATGAACCACTTGATCCAAGCGGTCAGGAAAATTTAGCTGTTCCTATTGATTTTTTAAAAGAAGAGGTTGAATTGGTGAGAAAACTTGATAGTCGGCCAATTCTTCTAACTCTTTGGGGCAAGACTTTGGAATCAAGGGGGTTAGCCCCTAAAAT
>CAYHSW010000019.1:2565-5316 GCA_964359405.1 uncultured Gammaproteobacteria bacterium
GTGGAATTTCATATACTACCTCTGGACCAAAAATAAGTCATGGTCGCTTGCGAGCATTTGTCGAGAAATCTCCCATACCGGTGATTATTACAGAGCTCCAGGGAGAACCATGGGAAATAAATATGGGAAGATATCTATCAGAAAACCCAGAAAGCATTTCGCCGAAACTATTGGAAAGTAATCTAAAAAAAGCATTATCTCTAGGAGTAAAAGAAATTCTTTTGTGGGGATTCGAATATTGGTATTACCAAAAAAATCAGGGGAATAATAAATATCTAGAGGTAATTAAGGAATATTTATAAAAATGGGGGATTACGTTATTTATTAAAACTCCCCTCTTTATCTGTCATGATATTTTTCGAAAACCTCCCGCAAACGGGTGTTGGTTACATGAGTATAAATTTGAGTGGTGGCCACGTTTTTATGACCCAAAATTTCCTGCACCGACCGAAGGTCGGCCCCGTTACTCAAAAGCGAGGTTGCCAGGCTATGTCGAAGGGCATGCGGGCTAATATGGACCGGAATCCCGGCCTTGACAGCATATTTTCCAACCATCCGTTCCACGCTTCTGACTGAAAGCCGCATTTTTTCCCCGTTATCCGTAATTTTATCAACTTTTCCTCTAAATCTAATAAACAGCGGTTTCCAATGCGCCCCAAATTCCTGACGAACTGTAAGATACCTGGAAAGGCTTTCAGCCGCCCGGTCGGATATAAAGACCACCCTTGCATGGCCCCCTTTACCGATAATACCCATTTCCCGGGTATCAAGATTTATTTGATCGACATTTAATTTAGTTAATTCCGAAACCCGCAGACCTGTTGAAAATAATAGTTCAATAATTGCTTTGTCGCGCAGGCCATTATTTTTCGATGTGTCCGGTGTATTAATCAGCTTATTTACTTGCTCATGGTCTAAAAATTTGACCATCCGTTCCGGCATCTTACCAAGTTCAATTCTGTCCGATGGCATTACTTCAATTCCTTTCCTAGTTAAATATTTTAAAAATGCTCTTATAGCAATTAAAAAATAGTTTTGTGTTGATCGTTTTAAGAAACCCTTATCGGGGTTTTCATAGCGCGACAAATATAATCTAAATTCTCTGGTAACAGATTCGTCTATATCTTTAACCGAATAACTTTTTTCCTTCGTTTGAAGCCAGTTTGTAAAAGTATTTAGGTAATGACTATACATCCTTATCGTATTTTGGGAGTAATTTCTATCCAGCTCGCAAAACACCAGAAAATCGGTTACAAGATCAGAAAAGGACTTCTCTACCATAAAAGTACTAATAGGGTACCATTATATGTATTTGAATTCAAATATACATCCTATAGTAGGGGATCCCGGTTTTCCCAAACCGAGGATTAAATGGGGAATAATTAAAAATTAAAAGAGGGAACTTAACTAATCAAATGAAACAAATAAGACCAATCCGACAAATAAGTCTAGTGAGGCCCCTCACTCTTACCGTGCTCAACGGCGTCGTATAAGATACATTATACGACCCAAGCAATCTATGTTCTCTGAGTGCCAAACCTCTATGAAAACCCGTTTTTCACTAAACATATTAATTGGAGGGAAGTAACACTTCCACTCCGTTGTCATTGCGAAGAATGAAATGACGAAGCAATCTTTTATTTAATTGTAAATAGGTCCCGACGTTACGTCGGGATGACCCCACTTCGCCGAGGCTTCGCGGGGTAAACCCCCACTCCGGTTTGGCGCCATAAATCAATCCATTTCCTGATTTTCGTGCGTAAATAATGAGATCTAGCATGATGTTATCCACATCGAATTTGGAGGATAACAATGCGCTAGATTGATATATTTGAGGATAAACTTGAAAACTCTTTCGGGTTTTATTCGTTCCGCCTTTGGCGAGACAAGTTCCAGTTTGATACAGTTAAACTATAGGTCTTTGTGAAAACGACTCCTCTACCCTTTCCACGCGGCGGTAAAAATTACCAATAAAAATATTACAACAGAAACTAAAATAAATTCGCGGATTGTGGTTTTAAATAATTTATCTTCAAGTAAATATTGGGTTACGCCGACCAAAACATAAAATGCCGCCGAAAGGTACAGGGCCCAAACGGACACGGTTAAAGGCCAAAAAGAAACCGCCCAAGCAAGCTCGGCAATAATTACGGACAAAAAGACCGCTAAACGTAATACCCTCTCCCCGACCTTATCAGAAAGTTCTACCGCCCAAAGGCTGATTAAAATTAAAGGAAAAGAAATTAAAAAAACTAATATTAAATTAAAAAAACTGTCAAGATGTAAGGAACTAATAATTAGAAAATAAAACAGCGAAGAGACCAAGGCCAGAATAAACCCGATTGAATGGGCCGCGCGCAAAAGCTGGATAGTCCGCAACGAGGCGACGTTGTAGATATTTCCGCATAACATGGCGGCGTAATAACCGACGGCAAAAATTGACAGATAAATAAGTTTTAGGCCGAATGCCAAAATCAAACCGGTGTCATAAGAAATCGGCCAGATTAATAAATTTTCAAAAATCGGTGGCAAAAGAGGAAAGGACAAAGCCGCTCCGACGGCAAATAACGCCGGCAGGGCCGGAATCATTACCCGTTTGATTTTAATTAAATCAACATCGTAAAGACCCCAAAAAGAAAGAATCCCCGCGGTTATGGCATAAAATACCATCCTAAACCGCCATTGGAGAAACGGGTATCTTATCGCTACGATTCCGAATGTCAAAATTATGGTGGCAATTATGAACTTTTG
>CAYHSW010000019.1:5416-9972 GCA_964359405.1 uncultured Gammaproteobacteria bacterium
GCAATCGCTAGCCCATCCGCCGCGTCATCGGGTTTAACAATCTTCCGCATCCGCAGGTGTTTGCGCACCGCTTCCTGAATCTGTTTCTTGTCCGACCGGCCAAAGCCGGTGACGGCAAATTTAACGGATAAACCCTGATATTCGGTCACAAGCTTAACGTGATTATAAGCCGCGGCCAGCAGGATCACTCCCCTCGCCTGCCCGACGGCAATGGCTGTTTTGGCGTTTATTCCGAAGAATAAGGATTCAACGGCCAAGACGTCAGGTTTATATTGGGCAAAAATTTTATTCATTTCCTCGTATAAATACAGAAGCCGTTCATGCATCGGGGTTTCCATTTTCGTCTCAAGACATCCCGAAGTAATATATTTAAGACCCTTACCACCCTCACTTCCCTCAAATCCCTCAATCAGTCCATATCCCAATCTGGCTGTCCCCGGATCAATGCCCATTATTAACATGAAGGTATGATAGCAGATTTATGGTTATTCTCCAACAGTGGCATCCGCCGCGATTCCTCCGTCCATTCTAGCGTTATTATTATGCGCAACTCTCTGTCCCGGTTCAGATTTTTCAATTTGAGCTTCGCTAACTCCCGTCATCTGTATCCGCTTTATATAAGCGCTTAACTTCTCTCCCGGCAAGAGATCCGACGGTAAGTCTATATGAAGTTTTCCATCTCTTGAAAACATATTTTATATAGGCACTGCGTTGCAATAAATGTTTTGGACGTCATCCAGATTATCGATCATTTCAAGAAAATCTGCAATATCCGCATTGATCATTGTTTCTTTATTTGGTTTAAAGACTAATTCGCTGGAAATTATTTTTAAATCTTTTGCTAATAATTCGGTAACTTTGTGTAAGTCTTCAGGTTTTGTATAGACGACGGAGTCGGAGACATCCTCTGCCCCTGCGTCCAGTGCTTTCTCGAAAATATTAACACCTTCTACCTCGATTTCGCCAAATCTCGTAAACAAATAATCTGTCTTGCCCAATACCCCGCCATTTTTGCTAAAAATGTTTTTTATTTCTTGCGAGGTTCTGGTGGTATTATCTGTTATTGTTTCAATTATTATGGCCACGTTTTGTGGTCCGAAGCCCTCAAAAATCGCTTCAGAAAGATCGCCCCCGCCAAACGGCGGGGTGGCACGGTCAATTGCCCGCTGGATTTTATCTTTAGGCATGTTGGCAGCCTGGGCTTTTTCGATCAAAGTTGAGGGATTATTGTGACTTTTAACGGCGATGGTTATGGCATTAGCCAGTTTGGTAAAGACAGCTCCCCGCTTGGCGTCATTGGTTCCCTTATTGGTCATTTGCCCATATTGTAGTTTTAGAGAAGATACTTTACAATACCGCGGATGTCAGACAGCGCAAATTCCGCCATCAGGGCGGCACTCGCAAATAACTGGCCGGAAGCCATAGCAATTAACAAGGCCTTGATAAAGGAGGACCCCAAAGATCTTGAAACCTTGAACCGCTTAACGCGCGCTTATTTGGAAAATGGCAATAAAAACCTAGCCCTAAGCACCGTGCGTCAGGCCCTAAAAATTGATCAGTACAACCAAATTTCCTTAAAACTCAAAGCCAGAATCACCGGTAATTTCGGACACGGTGCCGCCGGGACTAATAACTATGTCTCCATCTCCGCTTTTATTGAGGAACCGGGGAAAACAAAAACCGTGATTCTCATAAACTGCGCCCCGCCTAAAAAAATCCGGACGACTGAATGCGCCCAGGGTTTAGTCTTAAGCCCGAAAAAACATACTGTTCATGTGGGCGACTGCGATGGCAATTATCTGGGAATGTTGCCCGATGATCTTGGCAAACGGTTAAATCTTTTAATAAAAGGCGGAAATACTTACCAATGTTTTGTCAAGTCCATCGGCGTAAATGATCTTTCTGTATTTATCCGGGAACTTACCCGGGTGAAAAAATACCGCGATATTCCCTCTTTCCCGGCAAAAATTGTCAGTGATCATTTAATTGACAATGCGGATCAGATTCTTAAAGACGAAGAAGATAAGCAACACAAGGTAAAGAAGGTGGAGGAACCTGTCGACGATGACGATGACCTGCCGGCATCCAAAACTATTCACCAGGATGAAGAACCCGAAGAATAAGACTGACATCGGCACGGCCCGGCTCTTTAGCCATGATTTTACAACCAAAAATTCCCGCAATTCTCTCTGCAGTTTTTGATGGCTTAACAACTTTAACCTCGCAATCTTTGATGGGGATATCCTGATTGGCAACATTAACCACGTCAAGGCCAATGCGGGTTAAAAGACGGGCCGCTTGATTCCCTAACCCGGTAACAGTTCCGGCATTCAAAATTTCAATCTTAAGATTTTCCGTCACCAGATCCGTTTCGTTAAAGACGTCAGCCGTCAAAAAATCCCATTTATTTTGATCAACTGTCAGCGCCTTGCTGCCATCCGCCAAAACAAGTTCGTCTGTCTGTACTTCGATTTTTTTGATTTTATCAACTCTTAAATTAAATTCATGAAAGCGGATCAGAAGTTGGTCTAAATAATTAAAATTATTTTCCAAAACCGGAACCCCTAATAAATCGGAGACGGTGCCGGCGAGAACTTTACCGCCGCGGCGATCAAGCTGCCCGACCGCGTAAACATTTTTGAGGCGCAGTTGGCCATAATGATAGGCGGTTTCAACATATAAATCTTCCGGTAAATTAATAATTATTTTAGTTTTATCTTTAATATTTATTGAAATCAGAGAGTTTTGATTAATAAAAGTGTATCGGGTAAGACTTATTAATTTCGAGGCTTTATATTCCTGATAAGCCCTAAATATCAAACCGGCAAGAACCAGCAGAAAGACCGGAATAAGAATGCTAAATTTATTAGAAGTCCTTTTTTTTGCCACGCGAAATAAGTTCAGGCTGCTTATATTGATAACCACTAAATCCTACTGAGCCACTTTTAGACGCCTTTTTAGCTTGCTCCTCTTTAGAAACTTTTTTATTTTTTTTATTACTGAAATCCCCAAACCTGCCCATATCTTTAATTTAACCACGATTTCTTTAATTTTGCAAATGTTTTAATTTTAATCGCCTCTCTTATTTCTTTCATCAACTGCATCATAAAATAAACATTATGAATTGTGGCCAGTCTGTAAGCCAATAATTCATGACTTCTAAATAAATGGTGCAAATAAGCTCTGGAAAAAGTTTGACACGTGTAACAATGGCAATTTTTATCAAGTGGTTTCGAATCTTCTTTATACTCTATTTTGTTAATATCTATATTTCCGTGACGGATAAGAAGTCGGCCGTGACGGGCAATTCTTGTTGGTTCCACACAATCAAAGAGATCCACGCCCCGGGAAACGGCTTCAAAAATATCGGGAACAGTTCCGATCCCCAATAAATGCCGCGGCTTTTCCGGGGCCAAATGCGGATGAATCCAATCCAAAATTTCGTGCATTTTCTCCCGGGAAACCAAGGCTCCACCAATCCCCACCCCAAAAAAATCATTTTCTGAAACAAACTTTGTCGATTTAATTCTTAAATCTTCAAACGGCCCCCCTTGAATAACCCCGAACATATTATTATCCGTTGCCGCGTCGAGGGATCTTTTTTCCCATCTGTGGCTTCGTTCCATACTGGTTTTGGTATACTCATAATCATGTAAAGGGCTGGTGCATTCGTCCAGTGCCACAATTAAATCCGCTCCTAATTTAATTTGGACTTCAACGGATTTTTCCGGCGGAAAGAAATGAACCGACCCGTCAATGTGCGATTGAAACGTCGGCCCCTCCTCCTCAACTTTACAAAGCTTAGTCCTTACCACCATATCCCTCACATCCCTCATTTCCCCCATAACTAAATTATCGCCGTATAAATTCACAATCTTCCCCACATCATGTTCAATTCCAAAACCTAAAGAAAAAACCTGAAAACCGCCGGAGTCGGTTAAAATCGGTCCGTCCCAACCCATAAATTTATGCAGTCCGCCTAATTTAGCAATCGTATCTGCACCGGGACGCAAATAAAGATGATAAGTGTTGGCAAGGATAATTGAAACATCCCGTTCTTTAAGGGTCGGACCCTTGTCCTTACAAGGGTCCGACCCTTGTAAGTCTCTCAAATCATCATTTGAAAGAGTTTTGACCGTTGCCTGGGTCGCCACCGGCAAAAACGCCGGCGTTAAAACCTCGCCATGCGAAGCTTTCAAAATCCCGGTTCTGGCTTTTTTATCTGAAGCGATAATCTTAAAACTTGGCATCTTGCAGTTTGGTTATTTTATCAAAATCATCATCTCCCGCAATTCGATTGCGTCTTTCAAATCCGCATTTTTGGCATTTGTGGATTAAAACAAATTCCCCCGTCCGCCTGCTCACAACCCCCACCGCCCTCATAACCCCCAGACAATCATTGGCTCTGTCACCCGGAATTGCCCCGTCAACATGTTTACTGTATAAACAAAACGGACAATGATTGCGATACGACCCGCCCCATTTTATTGGCTCAACCTGCTTGTGACAATTATTACAAATAAAACCGTCGTTTCTGGCAATAAATTTCATCTTTC
>CAYHSW010000020.1:0-9777 GCA_964359405.1 uncultured Gammaproteobacteria bacterium
TAAACAATTTCCCGCGTTCGGTCGATGACATCGGGACTTACAGAGACTGAAGTAAAGCCATATTCTACTAATTTTTCTGTCAAATCAGGAAATTCAGAAGGAGCCTGGCCGCACATCGAACAAGTGACGCCATATTTTTTACAGGTTTTAGCGATTTTTTCAAAACTTAAAAGCATCGCTTCGTTTCTCTCGTCATATTCCGAAGCCACGTGTTCATTGTCCCGGTCAACCCCGAGAGTCATCATGGTTAAATCATTCGACCCAACGGAAATACCGTCAATACCCGCTTCAATAAACTTGTCGAGTAAAATGACGTTAGACGGAATCTCGCACATCATCCAGAGTTTAAAACTTGGTGACCGGGGAAGTCCGGCAGCATAAATTAGATGTTTGACCTCAATTAGTTCCATGACTGTCCGGCAAAAAGGAATCATCAGCCACAGATTTTTCAAATCATTAGTGTTGCGGACAATTTTTATGGCCTCCATTTCCATTTTAAACACATCCGGCTGGACTATATAGCGATAAGCCCCGCGAAACCCGATCATAGGATTTGGTTCCTGCGGTTCATATTTATCCCCGCCTTTTAGGCTGCGGTATTCATTGGTTTTAAAATCAGTTGCCCGGTAAACCACCGGTCGCGGATAAAATGCCTGGGCGAAAGTTGACAGTTGCTCCGCCAATTTTTCAATATACATTTTTTGCTTCCCATCCTCAATAATTTTCTTTGGGTGGGTCCCGATACCGGCCAGCATAAATTCCGCCCGCAATAAGCCGACGCCATCGCAATTTAAAGCCGCAATCTGCTTGGCTTTTTCCGGTTCCGCCAAATTTACATAAACTTTCGTTACCGTCTTTAAAACCTTATTAATTTCTTTATCACTTTTTACAATAACTTTTTGATCTGAAGCCTTGAGACCACCAACATAAACTTTACCTTCCGTCCCGTTAACGGTATAAACCGAACCATTTTTTAGTTTTTTTGTGGCTTCACCTGTACCGACCACCGCCGGAATGCCAAGTTCTCTCGACACAATGGCCGCGTGAGACGTTCTGCCTCCCGAATCAGTCACAATAGCCACGGCTTTTTTCATTGCCGGCACAAAATCGGGATTGGTTTGCGGGGCCACTAAAATATCTCCGGGCTTAATTTTCCCAATCTCTTGAGCGGATTTTAAAATAACCGCCCGACCGCTTTTTATACCCGGACTGGCTGCTTCCCCCTCAAGAATAACTTCCATTTTATCCAAAATTTTATCATCAACTGCTATCGCCCCTGACCCCTGTTCTCTGTGCCCTAGAGTCGTAATTGGCCTTGTTTGAACAATATAAACTTCACCTTTTTCCACTGCAAACTCAATGTCCTGCGGGTGATAATAATGATCTTCAAGTTGCTTTCCAAGACGGGCCACTTCCAAAATCTGATTATCAGTTAATTTTCTTTTATCGATTTTATTTTTCGGGACGTTAATAATTTTTGTTTGAACCATCATCTTTGTTTGATCAGTCTGACGAACTTCCAAAACCTTCATTTCCTCCTTAAAAACTTCATAATGGTCCGGGGTTACGGTTCCTTGGACAATCATTTCTCCAAGACCCCAGACGGTCTCAATCACAATCCGTTTTTTATCATTATTGACCGGGTCAACGGTGAACATAATTCCCGAAACGTCAGACTGGACCATCCGCTGCACCGGAACCGCAATGCCAACTTTAAAATGATCAAATTTGTTTTCTACCCGATAAAAAATAGCCCTGGCTTCAAAAAGCGACGCCCAGCATTCCCGGACCGCGTTAACAACATTAGCTTCCCCTCTGATATTCAAAAACGTCGCTTGCTGACCCGCAAAAGACGCCTGGGGCAAATCTTCAGCTGTCGCGCTTGACCTGACAGCAACTGCCGGCTGGGTTTCAAATACCCCCCTTATTCCCCGGTGATTTTTCAGATCATCATAAAATTTAATAATCAAATCGGAGATTTCAGACGGAATCGGCGCCCGAATAATTAATTTTTTAATTTTTTCCGCCACGTGTTGCAGGGTGACAGGATCATCTTTAATATCCACACTGTCCAAAAGTTTTTGAATTGCTTTCTTGAGACCGGACTTCTCAAGAAACAAAAAATAAGCTTGGGCGGTGACAATAAAACCCGGTGGGACCGGAATTCCGGCCTTAGTCATTTCCCCTAAATTGGCGCCCTTACCCCCGACGGTTGGCCCGTCCTCTTTATCAACATCCTTAAACCAAACTACATATTTCATCATGTATTAAATTTATTTTCCCCTGAGTTCTTGCCTCAAGATTTAATCTTAAAAATGGCTCTGTCAATGACTGGCGGATGTTCAGGTGAAACTCGCCGGACGAAACCGTCACTCCGTCCAAAACGGAGACCAAAAAATCCTTAGATCTATAATAGTCTGCAATTTTATCCAACACAAGAGCGGGATCTGTTTTATACTCGAAATTTTCTTCGATAATATCGATATAATTACTTTTAATATCAAGGTCGCCCATTAATTCTATAAATTTTAGAGCTCCGAAAATGCCGTCATCAATACCATACCACTCGCGAAAAATCAGGTGGCCGCTGACCTCGCCGGCAAAGCCGATTTTCGGATCGTCCTGCATGGCATATTTTAAATTCTGGGCCCAGGAGGGGGTAATAATATAGTCAGTGGTATAAGCCGCCAGACCCGCCCGCATATCAAAAGCCGCCTTTTTATAATTTTTGGCAATAATCCCCAAAATATAACTTTGGGGAATAAGTTTTCCGGTTTTGTCAATAAAAACCACCCGGTCGCAATCGCCGTCCCACAGCACTCCCAAGTCAGCTTTTTCTCTAATAACTGCTTCACAAATATTTTTATAGCCATCTTCGACCAGTGGGTTTAAACCCCGCGGTTCGGTTAAAAGTTTAAAATTTAAAGTTAAACGGGATAAAATTTCCTTAATTATTGGTGTGACCACCGTTTGCCCGCTGTCAAAAATGATTTTCTTATTGCTCCTTAAACCCTTAAACTTTTGAACTATTTCACTAATATATTGCGCGATGATGTCAGTGTTGTTTGGAAACATAGTTTTTTAATTCAAGAATTTCCCCCTCATTAAACGGTAAGGCGTTGGCATGAACTAATTTAAAGCCATTCTGGGAGGCATAAACATGCGAGGCGGTCACCATGATTCCTCCGGCCGCTTTTAATTTGCAAACAGCGTAATAAAATAAAGGCGTGGGCAATTCTCCAAGATCGATACCGATGTGTAAAGCCGCTCTTAATTTTGGCGACGATTCTCGATTGTCAGACGCAATAATAATTTCGCCGTCAAGATAAGATCTGACATATTGGCCAATTAATGAGGCCATTTGTTCGTCAACAACAGCCGGGTAATCGCCACGAATATCAAACGGATGAAAGGCAGTATTTATATCCATAATAAAAATTTTTCGAGATTGTTTTTTAAACTTAATGGCGACAGGCTGGTTTTGTTTTCGTAGTCTATTGTTAATAATTGTTGGTATATATTTTTTAGATTTTCTTCGCCAAAGACTTTGGATTGTGATTGAATTTTAGAAGCCTGCCACGGGGCTAAGCCGACGGGGTTTAACATTAACCGAAACTGTCTTATCAGCATCGCAAATATAAATTCAATATCAGTAGTTTTTAGAGTATTTTCAAACAACGGAAGTATTTGTTTGCCATTAGTCGGTTTCAAACTGTCACACAATTTCCAAATTAATGTGGGGATTTTAAATTCAAGTGATTTATTTATACCAATTACGGTCTTTGAAACCTCTTTAGGTTCCCAAAAAATAACGTTTGCGTCACCAGCATCCAAATCTAACTTTTTTTTGCCGCCTAAATAATTTTCAATAATTACCAACACTTTGTCATTAAAAAGTCCTGAAGTTGCCTGGTATAAATCTGTAAGATCAAACGTTTTCTCAAATCTAATAATCTGGCCTTCAAAACCAGAAATAATTCGATCAAGCTCTCGTCTTGATGCAACCTCATCCTCGCCGTGCAAAATAGTAATCATACATTATGTCAACGTTTCTGCTGTTTATCTTCCTTCCCCGATTGCGATGGGCAACAAGCGCCCCGCTAAACCCTTTGGGAATATGCATTAATTCGTGAATAATAACTTTGTCTTTTTCGGTTTCCGTCAACTTGTCAAAGCGTTCGGAAATAACTTCAATAATATATTGCGGGGGTAAGGACAAAGCGAGTTGCCACGGTCGGGGGAAACTCCAAATACGGGCAATGGCTCTTGACGAAGACCCAAAACCCCGTAAGGCCGTCACTATTCCGTTAATATTAGGAAAAATATCTGTTTTTAATATTTTATTGATTCTCTCTTCAATATCTTTTGCCTTCTCCCATTGCATGTATCCATCTTAGCAAAATTTTATCCAAAAATCCGCCGCAAAAGTTTAAAGAGCTCATCAAGAATATTATATGAATTAATTGTTTGTGCAAAGTTTGTTATTTTTAGACTTGATTCTTGACTCTTGATACTAACTTCAGCCAACAACGGCCTCCCAGCAGTCTTGGGCATATTCATAATTGTTTGGGCAAAAATCTCGAATTCGCCGTTTGGTTTAATAAAGCTAAAATCGGTAAACGGGCCGTTGCCTCCGTCTAAGAGAAAGGGAGTGATTGCCACAATATTATCGTCATTCCAAGCGTAAGTAAAAGCATTGGGGAAAAACCAATCGGCCGGTTTTTTCCAGCCCGCTTCGGTCAAAAATATCGGTTTAGTTACTCCAAGATATTTTTCTTCAAACCGAAAGCTGGCAACATTTACTCTTGAGTAGATATTGGGGGCTGTGGCAAAGGCAGGATTACCATAAGTATGGAAAGATAATCCGTCAACCGCTGTTAGGTTTATTTGCCGGTAGTATTCGTAGACATTAGGCTGTGAAGAATCCAATCCCGCGGAAATAGTGAAAAAACCTGCGTTTTTTTCATGGAAAAGGTCAACTGCCCGGCCTAAAATATTTGAATATTCTTTCGGATCGACAAATCCTCCCCATTCACTTTCATGGTTGGGTTCATTATAAATAATAACGTAACGATTCTTAATTGGCCAAGGGAGTTGGTCAAGAAAATTAGTGAAGTCCAGGAGATCATATTCGTTTGGCGCCATCCAATGGTCGTCGACAGGAAAACTGGCAATCCGTAAGATTGGAATAATTTTTAGTTCTTTGGCGCGGGTCATGAACTTGGTCCATTTCTCAAGATCGCGGTCATTCGCCCGGATGGGGATTGTCACATAGCCCCACTCCCCGCCCGATGAATTCGCGAAGCGGCTCGCTTTCTCAACCTCCGCCGGCTCCAAAATATGAATCCCGAATTTATTGTTGGGGACACTAAGGGGATCATAAATTGCTAATACTTGTTGGTAACTAATTATAAAGAACAAAACAATAGACGTCATTCTGGCCAGAGTCCAGAATCCCCAACAAAATAATTTGCATTTATGTGTTATAATCATTTCTAGTAAGGGCGTACTGCGGATGCGGGGCGCCCTTAATTTTGTTTATCCTCGGGTAAACCAGAAATTATTGGTTTCTTATCTTCAAGAATTTTAATATTTAGCTCATTTCCGATTATTTTTTCCTTTTTACCAAGCAGATTACGAGCAAGTCTATAACAGACAATATCTGCAACCTCAATTCCAACAACTTTTTGGACCTTCTTTACAATATGGGGTTTCTTAATATTTTGATAGTTATGTCCTAATTTTGAATCCTCCCACGCAAGAAGAAATTTTTTGTCAAGAAATTTATCGCGATTTTCAGCAAAAATAATCCCACCCCCCCCAATTTTTAGAATCTTTGCAAAATTGTCGGCAATAAAACTGAAACTCAAAAAATATGGATCAGGGGGAGACTCTCCCAAATTATTTATAACCCATTTTTTATCAATATAGAAACTTATAATTTTAAACTTGCTTTTTTCAAGGAGATAATTTAGTTTATCGTAAAAAATTCTCCGTTTGTCCTTATCAGTCAACTTTGCAATTTCCGGTTGCGATGCTATATTGGGACGGGTAATCTCTCTAGCGTGCAAGAGTATGTTCTTTTTGCCAAAAATATCTTTTTTGAAAGCAGAAACTCTTGTCTTAAATAATTTGTAGTCTCCGGCTTCAAAAACAATACCCGTAAGAACAAATATGGGAAAAGTACTATCAAATTTATTTGGATCTAAATTATGATCACCCGATTCGTCAATAAATAAATATTTCACCAAAACATTATAACAAGAAAACATTCTGCCTGCCCGCCTCCGGAGGGGCCGAAGTCCAGAATCCTCTTTTGACAGGGTTCCGCCCTGACACCTATAGTTTAGCCTCGTTTTTATTAAATTTTTCTCCCAACAAATTTTGTTAAAGTTTTAATTTCGTCTTTGTGAGTTTCGCCATGATTATCTAATAAAATTGTTTCAAATTTTGTAGTAAATTTACCTAAAGAATCTGTGGAGAAAAAGCGTTTTTTAAGCCCTTCCGGAGTAACATAATATCCTTCAGCGATTTTTTTCAAAGTAATAACCTCTGGGTCATCTATTGTATTAGTAAGCGTAGCAAAAATTCCGCCAAGTCTCAAAACGGAATAAATCTCATCAAATAATTCATGAGTTCTATTGTCATCAAAATAATGCAAAGCTAAATGAGAGTAAACAACATCAAAAGTATTTTTTGGAAAAGGTAATTTTTCGAGTAAATCTAGTTGTTGGTACTTAACATTTGCATTAATTGGGGCTTTCTCAAGTGCATAATCAGATAAATCGCAAGCCAAAACTTTATGGCCGTTTTGAGCAAAATAAATACTATCTTGACCTTGGCCACATCCTAATTCCAAAATATAACTATTTTTTGGAAAATACTTGATAATTTGTGTTACAAAAATTGTTGGCTTTACAATCCAATCTCTAGTGGCGTACTTTTCGTGCGCCTTTTGCCAATATTGTGCGTCAGGATTATTTTGCATTGATCTATTTTAACATCTTTATTTATTTTATGAACTATGTAATTTTCGTGCCTGCACACACCGGGTGTGTGGTAACTAGACACATCAGGAAATTTAATATTGACATTGATTTACATAAATTTACATTCTTTGTCATATTGTATTTTTTAATTATTATTGCTAATTTTAGCTATGGCAAAAGACGATCAAATTTTACGGCTGACGCAATTATTATTTCAATTTACGGGTAAAATTGACAAATTAGAATTTAAAAAATTAAAGAGAATTATTTAAAGTCCTCTGGCGGCTTTTTTGGCTTGGGTTTCATCAAGAATGACTTTGCGGATGCGGATGGATTTGGGAGCGACTTCGACCAGTTCGTCATCGCCGATATATTCCAAGGCGTCTTCAAGCCCCATAACTTTTGGGACATTAAAATGTTCCCCGACACCGTCACCTTTAGACCGATGATTTGTCAATTGTTTTTCCTTGCAAACATTAACGGCAATGTCTTCGGGTCGGGAATTTTGTCCGACGACCATCCCCCGATAAACCTGAACGCCCGGACCAACAAATAAATTACCCCGGTCTTGAATATTTACCAGTCCGTAAAGCATCGTCACCCCGGCCTCATGAGCGGTAAGCGACCCGTTTTGCCGTTCACGCCAGGTATCAAAATCTTTGTCATATTTGTTAAATGAAGTGTTAATTATCCCCAGTCCCCGGGTGTCGGTTAAAAATTGGCTGCGGTAGCCAAATAACCCGCGGGTGGGAATTAAAAATTCAAAATAAGTTATGCCGTTGTCCGTCTTCATGTCTTTGAGTTCGCCATGACGTTCTCCCATTTTTTGCATAATTATCCCGGAGAATTCCTCGGGAGCCTCAATGAAGCAAGATTCAAAAGGAACAAGGCCGTCTTTTTCAATGACTTGGGGACGGGAAACTTGGAGTTCAAAACCATCGCGGCGCAACCGCTCGATTAATATGGCCAAATGAAGTTCTCCCCGGCCGGAAATAATCCAGGTATTGCCATCAGAATTGACAACCCGAAGGGCCATATCCGTTTCAAGTTCCTTGTCCAACCTCTCCTGAATTTGCCGGGAGGTGGTAAATTTTCCTTCGCGCCCGGCAAAAGGCGAGGTGTTAACCCCGAAAGTCATTTTGACGGTCGGTTGCTCTATATCAATGAGAGGTAAAGCAATTGGGTTGGCCGGATCGGCAATTGTTTCCCCGATATTAATATCCGGTATCCCTGCAACTGCGACTATGTCTCCTGCAACTGCGGTATCAATCTCGACTTTGCCAAGACCCTCGAACCCGATCAAAGAGGTTAATTTATAATTATTTACTTTGCCGTCCCGGTTGATATGGGCGACCATCTGATCCCGCTTAATGCGGCCGTTGGAAATTCTCCCGGTCGCAATTCTTCCTTTGTAATTATCACCGCGAATGGTCGTGACCAACATTTGGAGTGGTTTATCGAGATCACCGCCGGGAGCCGGAATTTCTTTAATTATTGTTTCAAAAACAGGTGAGATATCAGTAAGTTCGTCAGGGGTGTACCCGGCTTTGCCATCCTTGCCGATAGCATATAACACTGGGAAAAAGGCGTGTTCTTCCGAAGCTCCGAGTTCCACAAATAAATCAAAGGTTTTGCCTAAAACATATTCCGGCCGGGAATCGGCTTTGTCAACTTTATTAATGACGACAATAATTTTAAGACCAAGTTTCAGGGCTTTTTTTAAAACAAATCTCGTCTGAGGCATCGGACCTTCTTTAGCGTCAACCAATAATAATGCTCCATCGGCCATTTTTAGAACCCGTTCCACTTCCCCGCCAAAGTCCGCGTGTCCCGGAGTATCAATAATATTAATTTTGTAGTCTTTATAATGTACTGAGGCGTTTTTGGAGAAAATGGTTATACCGCGTTCGCGTTCAAGCTCATTAGAATCTAAAATCGTGTCCTGCCCTTCCTGCTCTTTATTCAATTTCGTGTGTGATTGCCGCAATAGAGCATCCACTAATGTGGTCTTTCCGTGGTCAACGTGGGCAATAATAGCAACATTCCTGATGTTCATAGAGCCACTTATTATAACCTATTCAGGTTGTCATTGCGAGCGGAGCGAAGCAATCTTCTCTGTTGTAATCCAGGCAGACATCATACCAAACCCCTTCTTCAAAATTTCAAACGGCTTAATTTGGTGTGGATCTTTAAGATAAATTAATAAACAATATTTTTTACCAGCAAATAATTTAACAAATTCCGGAATTTTTTCCGGTGAAATTCCGTCTTTTTTGCCATATTGTTCCAGAATTCCCTTTATACTTTTAAACGTTAAACTTTTAAACTCTTTAACTTGTGAAACCGTGGCGCAAACTGTTACCGGTTCCCCGGAATTTTTAAAATAGACAGTGTCACCGAGAAAAATCTTTCCCCACGGCGCGCGCTTCGTCTTATACCATCGGCTCTCAATCGTTTTCTCCCCGCTTAATATCTTCGGCACCAACTCCCAACTCTTCTTCATTATCGCCACATGAACCATATGTTTTTTATTTATTTTTTATTTTTTTCTCTTTTTCCGCCTTCAATTTTCTGGCTAAAATTGCACCAAGTCCTTCATAAGTTAACTGTTCCAACTTTTTGACAGCAACATTTTCCCTATGTCCACAAAACTCTGCAGGGCAGTCGTTCGGGTTACAGAGACCATTATTAACTGCACAAAATTCGTCTTCCATATAGTATTAACGGTTCAGAGTACCGCCAGTGGGATTCGAACCCGCGATTTGTTCCGTGAAAGGGAACCGTCCTA
>CAYHSW010000021.1:0-3814 GCA_964359405.1 uncultured Gammaproteobacteria bacterium
TTAGAGATCGAAAAAAAAAGAAAGGTACCTTTTGGCTTCAAAAAATAAAACCTTGTTGGCTAAACTTTTGGGGATTTCCAGACAACGAATTTACTACCATAAAACTTTGGATCAAAAAGACCTTTTAATTAAAGATAAAATTAAAAACGTTCACAAGATTCATCCGGCGTATGGCCACCGGCGGGTGGCCATGGATCTGGCTTTTGGGAAAAATAGAATTTTAAGAATCATGAGAAAATTTGGATTGAAACCACCACGAAGAAAAGCCAGAAAGGTCTATCTGACAAGGTCAACGGATAACCATCATTACACAAATCTAATTAAGAATATGGTGGTTAATAAACCAAATCAAATTTATGTTAGTGATTTAACTTACCTAAAATTTCAGAGGAAAAATATCTATCTGGCAACAGTTGAAGATATTTTTACAAGAGAAATAGTTTCGGCTCAAATCTCTGATAAACACGACAGTAATTTAGCCCTGACAGTCATCAAAGGAGCCGTTAACATCTCCCGTCATCCGGAGGTGTTTCATACCGATCAGGGAAGTGAATTTATGGCCCAAAATGTCACCGGATATTTGGAACAAAATGGGGTTAAGGTTTCTGTTTCGGATAAAGGATCGCCGTGGCAAAATGGATATAAAGAATCATTTTATGGAAGGTTTAAAGATGAAAATGGAGATCTAAACAGGTTTGAAACTCTTGGAGAATTGGTTGAGGAAATCTACTCATCGCTTTATGATTACAACCATTTTCGAATCCACACAATCTTAAAAATGGCACCGTTTCAGTTTAAACAAAAGTTCATAGAATCACTGTCGCAAAAAACGGGTACTTGACAAGAAATTATTAGAAAAAGGAATTCAACAAGTGTTTGAGTTAGAAACAATTAAGGGAAAAAAGATCAGGACAACAGAAGAACACCCGTATTTAGTTTATTTCGAGGAGGACTTTTTGAAGAAGGCAATGTACATGAGGAGAAACACGATCATAAAGAGCGCGTAAGCGATCAAAATCTTAACGTTGATATCAGCGAAATTAATCATAGTGATTTCTTATCAAGAATAATGGCGGTAGCTAACGAAACTATACCAGCAATAAAATTAACTGTCAATACGGCCAACTGGTTTGGTGACAAAACGTTTGGTAACACAATGATGGAAGCAAACCAGGCGGCGGATAAATTGGTAAATAATCCTGATGAAACCCGCAGCGTAGATTTGGCGTATGCAAACATTGATACTAATTTAGCGAATAACTGGATTAAAGTCAAATATTTAAAACCCGGTCAACAAATAATGACAGTTGATGGTTTCGAAACAATAAAATCAATAACCAAACTCGGCCGCGAGCCCGTCTTTGACATCCAAATTGCCAATACCCACAACTTCGTGGGCAACGGCATCGTGGCACATAACACCACCACCGGTCCCACCTCCGTCCCGCCTGCGGGCGGGACTTCGGGGGATAAACGCGGGAGGATTTTGGGGATTTTGGGATTGGGGTTAGTGGAAAAAATTAATTCTGATGTGACCTCATATTGTGAGGATGAAAGTAAAAAATCAGAAGCCGTATGTGTGGCCAATGAAAAAAGCAAACAAGGATTGCTTTTTGCCAGCGAGCAGTATTTAAATTTGATAAATAATTTAACGTGGTCGGGATTGTTACCCGAGGGAAATCCTATGCAGGTTAGCGCGGACTTTCAAGTTTTATTGCAAAAAGCCATTTTAGACCGTCCCGGCGGAATCGATCAACAAATTTTTACATATTGGGTCATGGAAAACGGGGGGGCTTATTATGCAAAATCGCAGGGTTGGAATCTGTCCGCAAAATTTATCAACCACTTTCTTTACGGTAACGGCCAACCTCTGGATATATCTAATGATTATTACAAAATGATGAAACCTGGTTTTAGTGATGTAAATTCGCAAGATGAATTTTACCCGCAATTATTACAGGAATTTTTCAATCAGCGTAAAAATTTCGGTATTACCGACCTTAATAAGTATGTTGTGCGGACAACAAAAAATGGTGAAATGACATTTATTACTCAAATTAACGAGACAGATTTACCCAAAGGGGTCCTAGACATGTCATATTCCCTACACTTTCATCGTTTGGAATTTAGTGCCAAAAACTGGAGCGTTACTGAAAATGGGGAGTACGATTTGGTAACTTTCCCGCAGGGAATAAATATTTCTGTCTGGGATAAATATGATTTTGACCCAAGCCAAATAAATGGTCGAATTGGGATGGATGGCACAAAAAGTCTGGGAGAGTATGTAAATAAATATATTATTACTGACGCACAGGATTATGCCAATTGGTATCAATCTCTTCCCAAATCAATTAAGGGCCTCTTCGGTCATTTTTCACCTGTGGCCCTAAGTGATCAACAACTTCAGGATGTTGTTAAAGCGGGTTTTGGTAAGGAATTTGAGATTAATGGGAGTGTTGTGGTTAGTTCACCAGTAACAATAAAAATTGATAAGACGATTTGGGAGTATTTTAATACTGTTGATCCAACCAAATAACCCCCTGATTTTTGGACTTGACAAGTTAGACCAACTATAATATCATCAATTTATGATAATTGATAGGACTATACTTAGTCCAATTAATAAGATTTTAGCCGGCGAGCCTCGGATAATTGTGCTGTATGGTCCAAGGCAAGCAGGAAAAACTTTTCTTCTTAACGAAATCGCTACCAGCGAAAAGAGGAAGATTAAAGTGTTAACCGGCGATGATCTTTTGACTCAACAAATTTTCTCGAAGCCAATTATTACCGAGTTAGAAAAAGCTGTCGGGGACGCCCAGATTTTAATTATTGACGAGGCTCAAAAAATTGAAAATATTGGATCGTCACTTAAACTGCTTTATGACACTCGGCCAAGATTCATTCTTGCTTCCGGTTCGTCTTCTTTCAGCCTGGCTAATAAATTAGCGGAGTCAATGACGGGTCGGGCTACCTACCTTACTTTATATCCATTGGCAGTCTCTGAACTTCCACACGAGGAAATAATGTTTGGATTAAAGCCAAAAATTGCAGATTTTTTAATTTTTGGTATGTATCCTAAGATCCATCTTTTACCGTCAGAGGAAGATAAGATTAGACACCTGCAAGATATTGTCAACACTTACTTATACAATGATTTATTGGCTTTTGAAGGGATAAGAAAACCAAAAAAAGTAATGGATCTATTGACTTTGTTGGCTTTTCAGATTGGAAGTGAAGTTTCTATTCAAGAATTATCACTGGCTCTTTCCCTTTCAAATGTGGCAGTTGAAAAATATCTTGATGTTTTAGAGAAAATGTTTATTTTAATAAATCTGCGCGGGCTGTCACGCAATCTTCGTAAGGAGGTCAATAAAACTTCAAAATACTATTTTTATGATTTAGGTCTTCGCAACGCCATTATTCGTAATTTTAACCCCTTAAATTTACGGGATGACAAGGGAATGCTGTTTGAGAATTTTTGCATTTTGGAGAGAATGAAAAAATTGAGCAACAATCGGGAATTTGCCAATTATTACTTCTGGAGAACTTATGACCAGAAAGAGATTGATTTAATTGAGGAAAGAAACGGCAAACTTTCCGGTTTTGAGTTTAAATATGGGGATAATAAAATTTCCCGGGCGACCAGAGAGGAATTTTTGGCCGCATACCCAAATGGCTCATTGGAACTTATTAATCAGGAAAATATTGAAAATTTTTTAACCCCTTGATTTTTGGACTTGACAAATTCTAATTTTAGCTTAAATTGTATACTGGCACTATACAAATTTGACATAAAGTGATATAATACAGGCAC
>CAYHSW010000021.1:3914-9664 GCA_964359405.1 uncultured Gammaproteobacteria bacterium
TTTGTTTGGGGACCGCGCCGGAGCGGAAAAACAACTTTAATAAAGAGATTGGCGGCCGAGCTTAAGGTTGGTTACTATAATTTTGATTTTATTTCCGACCGGGAAAAATTTACTGCTGATCGGGATATATTAACAAATCTGGTCAAAACTAACCCCATAATCCTTATTGACGAAGTGCAAAATTATCCCGAAGGAACAATCCCTCTTAAATTATTAGTGGATGAATTCAAAGTAAAGATTATTGCGACCGGAAGCAGTGAACTTCGGCAAAAAACCGGCCAAGATTTTGACAGTCTAGCCAGCCGATTTTCGGACCATTATTGTTTGCCATTTTCTGTTTCGGAAATTGTAGCAAATCACAAAATTAAGCCCGATGAAAAAGTTACTTTTGAACGCAAACTGGCGACTGATTTTCAAGTTTATGGAGCGTACCCGGAGGTTTACACAACCTCATCAAAAGATCAAAAAATCGTTACCTTACAAAACATTCTTGACACTTATGTCATTAAAGATATAACCAACATTTACGATCTTAGAAATGACAAATTAGCCAAGGACATTTTATTAAAAATTGCCCTGCAGTTGGGTTCGGAAGTTTCTATCCGCGAGTTATCTGACAGTCTTGGAGCCAATGCAGCCACGGTAACCAGTTATATTGAAATATTTGTTAAAAATTATATTTTATTGCCCCTACCCTCTTTCAAAACCAATTTGCGCAAGGCGGTGTCAGAAAATAAGAAATATTATTTTTACGACTTGGGAATAAGAAATATTCTGGTCCGTGATTTCCGTGAACTTGAATTACGGCCGGATAAAGGGGGATTGTGGGAAAATTTTATTTTAGTCGAACTTGAAAAGAAACGGCGTAATGAGGAGTTAAATTATAACTTTTATTTTTACCGTGAGTATGGCGGGCAAGAAATAGATCTTGTTATTGAAGATTACAAAAAAAAGTATACTTGTGTAGAAATCAAGGCTAAGAAAGGCGGAATTAAAAAAATTTTTCCATTACCTTGCAAAAATGAGGTGGTAACCGGGCAAAATTATTATCAAAAATTAAGTTTTTTAACCCCTTGATTTTTGGACTTGACAAGGGGGATTTAGGGCAGTAAAATAAGTGTACTGCACTTAATTAGGTATTTAGTTGCAGTATAATAAAGAAAATGCTCATAAATAACAATTAGATACCCCATTAATTAAAGTTGTAACCGGTCCCCGCAGGTCAGGCAAATCCATTTTTTGCCTCGAAATGTTAAAAGGCCACGATTTTGCCTATGTGAATTTTGATGACGAAAAACTAACTGTTGCCAGCCACGATGAAATTATTGGGGCAATAGAATCATTACCTGCCCCGGTGGGAATTATTTGCTAACACGATGCAGAGGCGGGGGCATATTCTTATTTTGACGGGATCAAATTCACGACTGTTATCCGGTAATTTGGCGACTCATTTAACCGGCCGATTTACAGAATTTACGATTTTACCGTTTAGCTATTTGGAATACAAGCAAATTAAAGACGGGAGCTGTTTTGATTATTTACAAACAGGGGGTTTCCCGGAAGTGGTAATTCTCGGGTTGGAGGCCAGAAGCTATTTGGGAACTTTAGCCAAGGCAACGATTTTTAACGATGTGGTTAAACGGTATTCATTGCGATTTTCGGCACAGGTCTATGAGATGGCCCGTTATTTAGCCACAAATTTTTCCTCAGATGTTAATTTTAATAAACTAAAAACGAGCCTGAATTTTCGCAGTTATCATACGGTCCAAAATTACGCTTTATACCTTGAAGAATCATTTTTATTTTTTCTTCTCAACAGGTTTGATTATAAATTTAAACAGCAGATTAGAACCCCCAAAAAATCCTATTTAGTTGACACGGGATTGGTCAAAGCCTTGGCCTTCGAATCTTCGCCAAATTTGGGCAAGCTTTTAGAAAATGCCGTTTTTATTGAACTTGTCAGACGGGGATACAAACCTAATTTGGAGCTTTTTTATTATAAGACGAGAAATAATAAAGAAGTTGATTTTGTTTTGAAAAAGGGACTTGAGGTTTCCCAGATGATTCAAGTGTGTGCGGATTTGACTGACGATAAAACAAGGCAAAGAGAAAATTCAGCCTTGGATGAAGCGGGGGAAGAGTTGAAATGTGAGAATAAGAAAATAATTACCATGGAAAATCTGGAGGAGTTTTTAACCTCTTGATTTTTGGACTTGACAAATTCACGAATAGTTGATATCATCAATATCAAGAATATGACAATTTTAAGTAATTCCGAATTATATAGATTCAGCCCGTGGCTGGCATCAGCGTCCTTAATAGGAGAGGATTCCAAAATTGTAGCCTTTGAGGATCAAAAATACCGGTATTTTCATCCATTATTAAAATCTTTTCCGGTTGGTCAGGAGGGAATAATAATTTTACGCGGTCCCCGGCGGGTGGGGAAAACCACTTTGGCAAAACTTCTAATAAAACAGTTATTAATCGAGCAAAAAATTCCCAAAGAAGCCGTAATTTATTATTCACTGGACCAGGTAGCGGACTACAAAGAGTTGTATCAATTAGTTACGGACATTTTGGATTATTGCCGGGAACGAACCAACGCTCATATTTATCTTTTTCTGGACGAAATTTCTTTTGTTAAAGAGTGGCAGAGGGCGGTTAAACAATTAGCCGATTTAAATTTGCTTGTCAAGACAACCTTGTTTTTAACCGGGTCTTCGGCCGTGGATTTATTATTTTCTTCGGAACAGTTACCACAGCGTAGGGGTAAAATTTATCCGGCAGATTTTGAATTTAGCTCCTTGTCCTTTAGGGAATTTGCCCGTTTGGTCGATCCTCGATTGACTAGAAGTGAGTTCAGTCCTAATAAATTGCCTCAATATCGAAAACTTTTAAGTGATTACTTGCTTTGCGGCGGGTTTCCGGGAATTATTAACGAGTATTATCAGACCGGAACGATTGCAGATATTTATTATGATAATTTTGCCAAATGGATTGAAGGGGATATTTATAAAATAGGCCGGCATCCCCAGACGGCTTTTAGGCTTTTTGCAGAAATTGCCAAGCGGGAAACGACGCCCGTCTCGCTTTATGAGTTGTCAAAAGAGACCGATCTGGCCTCCCACGCGACCGTTTCTGATTATTTGACGATTCTTGATAAAATGTTTCTAATTTATACTGCCAGGTATTTTAATCTTGACCAAAAAAAGCCTGATTTTAAAAAGAACCGCAAAATTTATTTTCTTGATCCGTTTATCAGAAATGTGGTTTTAGCCAAAAATGCGGCTTCAATTGACGGGGCATTTGAATTTTCTAAAAAAATAATCGAAGAAAATCGACCGGCTTTGGTTGAAGAAGTTACGGGGGCAAGTTTATGGCGCAAAAATAATAACCTTTTTTATGGCCGAACCGGCGAGAAAGAAGTCGATTTTGTGTCTAAAGATAAATTATTTGAGGTTAAATACCAAAATAAAGTTACTCCCGGGGAGTTTAACTATTTAAATCCGGCTTTAAGAAAAAATTTAACAGTTCTTTCCAAAGCAAATTTTGACGACAAAAACAAAATCTTCCCGGCGGAGTTTTTTCTGGCAGGGTTCACCCCTTGATTTTAGGACTTGATAAAGTTGGTTTGTGGGGCTGAAGATGTGCCAGGAAACAATGTCGTTGAGCTACTTTTCAATCACTCATTCCCTCCAGTTAAGGAAGATTCTCTCTTTGAATTAAACTGTTACCTGTGTAGTCGCTTCCATTAGTAGGTTTTACTAAGTCTAGCATAAGTTAAAAACCATGCATCGCCCCACGAGAAGAATTATATCACAAAACCACCTCTTGATTTTTTCCAAAAACTGTTTCAAACTAATTATATGGTAAAAGAAGCGTTTAGAAACGGCTGGCAAAAGTTTAAAGAGAATTGGAAGCTTTTGGTTGTTGCTCAGGTTATTTCAATTATTATCAGTGCGGTTTTTAATTCTTTGACAGAAAATTATCCTCTGGTATATATCCCCACCGTTATTTTAGGGGTCATTATGGGGATCGGGATGATAAAAATTTATCTCAAGGTTTTTGACGGGGAATCAGCCTCAATAAAAGATTTGTTTTTGCACTACAAATTATTTTTCAAATTTATTTTGGCGCAACTCGTCGCCGGGTCAGTAAACATTCTGGCTTTCCTGCCCCTTGCCCTGTCGGTCGGTTTGCTTGTTGCCATTAACAATTCTGTGGTTTGGATTATCGGGTCTGTGGTAATTTTAGCTTGTCTTTTATTTATTGTTCATATTTCCTTAAGATTAATGTTTGTTCAATATCTGGTTGTTGACAAAGAATTGGGGCCGGTTTCCGCAGTCAAAGGCAGTTTTGCCATCACAAAAGGGCATGTTATGAGTTTATTAGGCTTTGGCGCCATGTCTTTTCTTGTAGCCATCCTTGGGGTCTTGGCCTTATTTGTTGGCATTTTTGTTGCCATCCCTGTTATTTCTTTAGCTACCGTTTATCTCTACCGTGAATTTTCGAAATAACTCTTGACAATTCACTTAAATTCTGCTAATTTAGGAGAATGGACTCACGTAAATATACCATATTTAGGAGATTAATACAGTCGAATATTGAAAAAAGCCTTTTTATTGGTAAGGCGGTCATTTTATATGGTGCGCGTCAGACAGGTAAGACTACCTTGGTTAAAACAATTGCCGCTAATTATTCCGGCAGCCGCTATCTAAATTGTGACGAACCCGATGTCCGTCGGGCATTAACTGACAAGACCTCGACAGAGTTAAGCGGTTATATATCCGGCTCAAAGCTCGTTATTTTGGACGAAGCGCAAAGAGTGAAGAACATCGGATTGACCCTAAAACTTATGGTCGATAATTTCCCAAAAGTTCAAATCCTGGCGACAGGGTCTTCCTCTTTTGATTTGTCCAATAAAATTGTCGAACCGCTAACCGGGAGGGCGTTTGAATTTTTTCTGCCGCCGCTTTCCGTCTGGGAAACAGGAATAGCAGATCCGTTGGAGATAAACCGATCGATCGAAACAAGGCTGATTTACGGACTTTATCCGGAAATTGTGGCTAAACCGTCCCAAAAGGAACAGCTTCTAAAACTTATTTTCAAAAATTATTTGTACAAAGATGTTTTAGAATATCAGGGGATTAAAAATCCCGATCTTTTGGAAAAATTATTGACGGCTTTGGCTTTACAGATAGGACAGGAAGTGTCTTTCACTGAACTGGCGGCAACATTGGGAGTAGACAAGACAACCGTGAGTACATATATCAGAATCTTGGAACAGGCCTTTATTATCTTCCGTTTACCACCTTTGGCCCGCAATTTGCGTAAAGAAATATCTAAATCCAGAAAAATTTATTTTTGGGATGTGGGGGTAAGAAATGCGGTCGTGAATAATTTTAATCCGCTGGAGTTGCGAAATGACACCGGTTATCTATGGGAGAATTTTTTAATTGCCGAACGAGCCAAAGTTAATAGTTTTAAAAACAAATCGCCCAATAGATATTTCTGGCGGACTTGGGATCAAAAGGAAATAGATTATATTGAAGAGGCAAGGGGGATGTTTAATGCTTTTGAAATAAAGTGGAAAACCGGCCGGGCTGCCGAACCGAAGGACTGGAAGAAAAATTACACAGATTCTTCATGGAAAATTGTAAACAGAGATAACTATTTGAAAGATTTTATTGCCAAGTGACTAAACGCTTTAAAAAGAAACAGATTCCTGCTACAGTTAAATTGATGGGGTA
>CAYHSW010000022.1:0-6805 GCA_964359405.1 uncultured Gammaproteobacteria bacterium
ACGACGAAGTCCCCAAAAACGTCCAGGATGCAATAGTGGCCAAAGTCGGGACTTTGAGACAAGGATAATTTTGCCCCTTGCATTAAAAAAATTATTTTGTAAAATATAGAAGCACATATGGCTGAGCAAGCAAAATTTATTCGCAATAAACCCCACGTTAATATTGGAACCATTGGTCACGTCGATCATGGCAAGACCACTTTGTCTGCTGCCATTTCTACCGTTCTATCTAAAAGGGGAATCTCCAAAACTAAAGCCTATAAATATGAGGACATTGATAACGCTCCGGAAGAAAAAGCCCGCGGAGTCACAATTAATATTACCCACATTGAATACGAAACCGAGAAACGGCACTATGCCCACGTCGATATGCCGGGCCACGCTGATTTTATTAAAAATATGATTACCGGCGCTGCCCAGGTTGACGGGGCAATTCTTGTAGTCTCGGCTCCGGACGGTCCAATGGCTCAAACCCGCGAGCATTTGCTTTTGGCCAAACAGGTCAACGTTCCGGCCATTGTCGTTTTCATGAATAAAATTGATATGTTAACCGGATCCGACGCCGATAAACAGGAAATGATTGATTTGGTCGAAGTTGAAGTCCGGGAAATGTTGACTAAATACGGTTTCGATGGTGAAAAAGCTCCGGTTATTAAAGGTTCGGCGACAAAAGCCCTTGAGGGTGATGCCGAAATGGAACAGAGAGTAATGGATTTGATGAATGCCGTTGACGAATATATTCCCACCCCGGTCCGCGAACTTGATAAACCGTTTTTAATGCCGATTGAAGATGTTTTTTCCATTAAAGGCCGGGGGACGGTTGTCACCGGAAGAATTGACCGAGGGGTTGTCCACGTCAATGAAGAAATGGAGATTGTCGGGATTCATCCGACCTCAAAAACCGTTGTTACCGGAGTGGAAATGTTTAGAAAACAACTAGATGAAGGCCAAGCCGGCGACAATGTCGGACTTTTGCTTCGGGGAGTGGAAAAAGATCAGGTGGAAAGAGGGCAGGTTATTGCCAAACCGGGCTCGATTACCCCGCACACCGAATTTGAAGCCAGCGTTTACGTTTTAGCCAAAGAAGAGGGCGGACGGCATACTCCGTTTTTCTCCGGGTACCGGCCGCAGTTTTATATCCGGACAACTGATGTTACCGGCGAAGTCACTTTGCAGGAAGGCGTCGAGATGGTTATGCCGGGAGATAACGCCAAGATGAAAGTCAAATTGATCCAGCCGGTTGCCATGGAAGAGGGCGTGAGGTTTGCCATCCGTGAGGGTGGAAAAACTGTTGGAGCAGGGGTGGTTACAAAAATTGTAGCGTAGTTTTGCACTTTGATATGCCGAAAGGAAGAATCCGAGTCCGATTAAAAGCGTACGACGGTCGCGTTTTAGACACGACCTGCCAGACTATTCTTGACGCCGCAATCCGCACGGGAGCGAAAATTTCCGGACCGATTCCTCTTCCGACAGATTCAACTTTAATTACCGTAGGCCAATCTCCGTTTACTGATAAAGACTCCCAAGAGCATTTTCAAATTAAAGTCCACAAAAGATTAATTGATATCATCGAACCCACTGACAAAACCATTGATACCCTCATGCACCTCGAACTCCCCGCGGGTGTTGATATTGAGATAAAGATGTAGTAAAATATCTTAATGTTAGTTAGCCCTAAACTCACTAACTAGGTATAGTCGGATGTAGGGGTAGAGTATTCCCGCAGCCGCGGGATTTTTTTATGGTCAACGACGCAATTTATGGTTTTAAATTAAAACAGGATCAAAGCTATACGCCCGAGGGGTTAAGAATTCCTGTCACTTACATCAAAGTTGAACCTAACGTTGTGGTCGGCAAAGATCTGGTCGCCCTCGGCCACAAACACAGCATTTCAAAACCGTGGCAGGGGATGCTTAAAAAAATTAGCCTTGCCTCGATTTTAGGCGGGCCGCGATTTATGAGAAAATTGGAAACGGAAAAGAATGTCGGAGAAAAAGTACAAATCTCCGACGTTTTTAATGTCGGGGACATAATTAAAATTTCCGGCGTTTCCAAAGGCAAGGGTTTTGCCGGCGGAGTTAAACGGCACGGTTTTAAAGGTGGCCCGAAAACTCACGGGCAATCAGACCGGCAAAGAGCTCCGGGGTCAATTGGCCAGTCAACAACCCCCGGAAGAGTTTATAAGGGAAAAAGAATGGCCGGGCACATGGGTATGGATAATGTGACAGTTAAAAACTTAAAAGTTGTGGAAATAAAAGAAGATGTCTTGATTGTCAAAGGTCTTGTCCCCGGATTTAGCGGCGGATTATTGAAAATAACAAAACTATGAAAATAAACGAAGACTATCAATTTAATAAAGACTTTTTTAAGGTTGAGGTTTCACCGAAGTTGTTAGCCCAGGCGGTGCGGGTTTATCTCGCCAACAAGAGGCAGGGGACGCAGTCGACCCTGACCAGGACTAATGTTACCGGAACCAACAAAAAAATGTATAAGCAAAAAGGAACGGGGCATGCCCGGCACAGCACGGCAAAGTCCCCGACCTTTGTCGGCGGCGGGGTGGCTCACGGTCCGCACCCGCGTGACTTTTCCTTAAATCTTCCGCAAAAAATGAGACAATTGGCGTTAAAAGGGGCTTTGACTGCCAAACTGAAAGATAAAAAAATTACCGCGGTGTCAGGACTTGATAAACTTACCGGAAAAACTAAAGAATTAGCGGGACTTATTAAAGAAAATAATACTTTGATTGTGACGAACGGAATGATTAAAGACTTGGTTCAGGCGGGACGTAATCTTTCAGAAGTAACAATAATGCCGTTTTCTGATTTAAACGCTTATGAAGTTCTAAAAGCCAGAAGTATTTTATGGGATGATCAAATAATGAAAGTCGCAAAAAAGAAAGTATGATTTTAATTAAACCAATTATTACGGAAAAATCAATGAAAGAGGCGCAGTTGGGGCGGTTTACTTTTGAGGTGGATAAAAACGCCAATAAACCGGCGATTGCTCTGGTAGTGGCAGAGATGTTTAAGGTTCATCCTGTCACGGTCAGGACGACAATTGTTAAAGGCCGTCGGCAAAAAGTCGGCAAACGACGGCTGGAGGAAGCAAAGCCATTTTGGAAAAAAGCTGTCGTTTACTTGAAAAAAGATGAAAAAATAGCCTTATTTGATATACAGGGAGGGAACACCAATGCTTAAAAAACAATACGGCTCAACTAATGTCCGGTTTGCGACGGGTTTAAATTTCCGGAAAACTCTTTCCGGTCACCGGCCGGAAAAGTCACTTATGGAAATTTTGAAAAAAGAATCCGGGCGGGATAATTCCGGCCATATAAGTTCTCATCACATTGGTGGTCGGGAAAAAAGATATTATCGTTTGATTGATTTTCGCCGGGATAAAAAAGAAGTTGTGGGTAAAGTTGTCAGCATTGAATATGATCCAAACCGAACGGTTAACATCTCCCTGATTAATTATTCCGACGGGGATAAGAGATATATTTTGCATCCGGAAGGATTAAACGTCGGGGATACGGTTACCGCGGGAGACAGAGCGGAAGTTAAAGTCGGAAACTCTCTTCCGTTATCACAAATCCCGATCGGCCAGATGATTCACAATATTGAATTGACTGCGGGCAAAGGCGGGCAAATTATAAGATCAGCCGGGAGCTATGCCGCGATATTGTCAAAAGACAGAGGAATGGTCACCATTAAGATGCCGTCAGGTGAGACCCGGTTGATAAATGAGGAGTGTCGGGCTACAATTGGCCAACTGGATAACCTTGAATGGAAAAATGTAACTTTGGGTAAGGCCGGGAGAGCAAGGCATCTGGGTATCCGGCCCCATGTCCGGGGGGTTGCCCAGAACCCGAGGACTCATCCACACGGCGGTGGAGAAGGCCGGTCCGGAGTAGGAATGAAACAACCCAAGACTCCGTGGGGCAAAAGAGCGCGTGGCGTTCATACAAGAAATCCGAAGAAATATAGTAATCGGATGATGGTTAAAAGGAGAAATTAATATGGCAAGATCAAGTAAAAAAGGGCCGTTTGTCGACCCGAAATTATTATTAAAAGTTCAGAAGGCGAAAGCCGCAGGGGATCGAAGCCCGATTAAAACCTGGGCGCGGTATTGTTCGATTACTCCGGAGTTTGTCGGGGTGACAATCGGCGTTCATAACGGCCGGGTTCATATTCCGGTTTTGATAACAGAAGGAATGGTCGGTCATCGTTTAGGGGAATTTTCCCCGACCCGGACTTTCCATGGTCACGGAAGGATTGTCTCCCGGGAATTGAGCAAAACATAAAAATATGGAAATAATCGCACAAGCTAAAAATATAAGAGTCAGCCCTAGAAAAATTCGATTACTGGTAAAGGAATTGAAGGGTCAGCTTGTCGTGCCAACAATTGCGAAATTAAAGTTTATTAATAAATCGTCACAGCCGCCGGTCTTGGAATTATTAGAATCGGCCCTTGCTAATGCGGTAAATAACAGTAAATTAATTGCTGAAAATCTTGTTATTAAAAATATTATGGTTGATGAAGGAATGAAGATGAAAAGAGCCGCCAAAGGACGAAATGCTAAAACTGATCAGGGGAAAGTCCACAAACGTACATCGCATATAAAAATAATACTAGAAACTAAGTAATTTTTAATTACCAATTACCAATTTTTATTTAATTTTTAAATTTAAAATTTGAATTTAAATAAAAATTAAAAATTAAAAATTTAAAATTCAGAAATATGGGACAAAAGATTCATCCGATTGCTTTTAGGTTAGGGAAATTTTACACTTGGGATTCCCGGTGGTTTTCCGTTGGCGGGAAAAGATACCAAAATATGCTTTTGGAGGATTTTAAAATCAGAAAAGATCTTGGGAAAAAATTAAAAATTGCCGGATTGACGAAAGTCGAGATTGAAAGATCAATTAATAAATTAAATATTGTTTTACATGTTACCCGCCCCGGATTGGTTATCGGCCGCGGAGGCACCGGGCTTGAGGATCTTAAAAAATATATTATGACGAAATTATTAAATATCAAAGGTGATGAAAAAAATGCTTTAAAAGTTGATCTTAAAATAGAAGCCGTCAAGGAACCTAATTTGAATGCCCAGTTTATGGCCCAGACCATTGCCGAACAGCTTGGTAAAAGAATGATGGCCAAACGGGTGATGAATCAGGCGATTGAAAAAATCATGGCTTCCGGGGCCAAAGGAGCCCGGGTTCAACTTGGCGGCCGGGTCAACGGCGCCGAAATTTCAAGAATAGAACACATCCAAAAGGGAATTTTACCTCTAACGACAATGCGCGCAAAAATTGACTATGCCCAGGTGCATGCTCCGACGCGGTCGGGCTACATCGGGGTTAAAGTTTGGATATGCCTGTCTTAACACCAAGACGAGTTAAATATAGGAAGATGTTCCGGGGACAGATGCCCGGAGTGGCGTCGCGCGGCAGTGAAATAAATTTTGGGGAGTATGGTATGATTGCGATGTCGCGCGGCTGGGTATCCTCGAATCAAATTGAGGCCGCCAGAAAGGCCTTAACTCATTATACCGCCAAAGGCGGCCGGGTTTGGATCAGGATTTTTGCCGATCATCCAATAACCAAAAAACCGCCGGAAGTCCGACTTGGAGTCGGGAAAGGTGATGTTTCGGGGTACGTTTGTGTCGTCAGGCCGGGAAAAATGATGTTTGAAATGGGCGGCCTGCCCAAGGCAGAGGCAATGGAAGCAATTCGAAGAGCCGGGCACAAGATGTCAGTAGATACAAGATTTATTTGTAAAGAATGAAAAAACAAGCATCAAATAAAAGTTTAGAGGAATTGAAAAAGGCTTTTGGGGAAGCCCGGCTTAAAATTGCGGCCAAACAGGAAAAAAACACCAATTTAGCCAAAAACATAAGGCGGGAAATCGCCAGAAAGGAGACAGAAAAAAATGTCTAAACAGTTAACGGGAATAGTTATTGGGAATAAAATGTTAAACACTGTTGTCGTGGAAGTGGAGCGGTTTATCAAACATCCGCGGTATAAAAAAATTATGCGCCGGACATCAAGCTTCAAGGTGCATAATGATAATAAAGATCTTAAAATCGGAGACCGGGTGATTATTGGGGAGGTTAAACCAATTTCTAGGGATGTAAATTTTATTATTATAGATTCCGGCCTTCGCCGGAATGACAAACAACAAACATGATTCAAAGACGAACAGTATTGAAACCGGCAGATAATACGGGAGCCCATAAATTGCGGGTTATCCATTTATACGGCGGGTCAACAAGAAAGTTTTCCTATTTGGGAGACATCGTCAAGTGTGTGGTTGACGGGGCCGACCCGAACGGGATGGTCAAAGATTCGCAGATGGTTTTTGTGGTTATCGCCCGGGTGGCGAAAGAAGACAAAAGAGCCGATGGCAGTTACATAAGATTTGATGAAAATGCCGGAGTGATTATTCTTGACCGGAAAGACAAAAATCCGGTCGGGACAAGAGTTTTCGGACCAATCGCCCGGGAGCTCAAAGATAAAGGATTTGCCAAGATAGTCAGTATGGCGTCTGAAGTACTATGAAAATACATAAAGGAGACAAGGTAAAAATAATAAAAGGCAAAGACCGGGGTAAAGACGGAGTGGTGGAAAAGGCGATTATTAAACATAATCAAGTCTTAATTGCCGGAATAAATTTATTTAAACGGCACACTAAACCCCGGGCTGAGGGTCAAAAAGGGCAGATTGTGGAAATGGCCCGGCCGATCACGGTTGCTAATGTGGCTTTAATTTGTCCGAAGTGCAAACTGCCAACCAGAGTGGGGTAT
>CAYHSW010000022.1:6905-9552 GCA_964359405.1 uncultured Gammaproteobacteria bacterium
AATGTGGGAGCCAAAGAAATGATTACTGACAAAAAAGTGATCGATGCCGTCAGTGAGCAATTGGCAACCATAACCGGTCAGAAGCCGTCTATTCGGCGGGCAAAAAAATCAATTGCCACTTTCAAACTGCGTGAAAATGATCCGGTCGGAGTGGCTGTCACCCTGCGGGGGAAAAGAATGCGGGAGTTTATTGCCAAACTGGTGACGATTGTTTTTCCAAGAGTCCGAGATTTTCACGGAATTCCAAAATCAAATCTCGACGGCCGCGGGAATTTAACGATCGGTTTTTGGGAACAAATCGTCTTTCCGGAGATAGAGTATGATAAAATAGACCGCATTCGGGGCTTGGAAATAACTATTACGACCAATGCGAAAAACGATGAAGAAGGTTACGAGTTATTTAAAAAATTAGGATTACCATGGCAAAAGTAAGTAATATTTTAAAATTTAAGCATGACCAAAAGTTTAAGGTCCGCAATAAAAACCGGTGTAACTTGTGCGGCCGTTCCCGCGCCTATATCCGCCGATTTGGACTTTGCCGGTTATGTTTTAGAGAATTAGCCCACGAAGGAAAATTACCCGGAGTGGTCAGAGCAACATGGTAGCAGACGCATTATCAGACGCAATAATCCGGATAAAAAACGGGTACATGGCCCAAAAAAAGGACGTGATCTTGCCAAAATCAAAATTGGTCACTGCCCTGTGCGCTGTTTTAGTTAAAAATGGTTATTTGGCAACATATAAAGATGAAGTGGCAACTTTAGTTTATACTAAAAAAGTCGCGGCCTTAACGGATTTAGACCGGATAAGCAAGCCAGGGTTGCGGATTTATGTCAATAAGAATAATATTCCCACAGTCGTCGGAGGCAGGGGAATAGCCATTATTTCTACTCCGGCAGGACTTTTGACTGATAAAGAGGCTAAAAAACAAGGATTGGGCGGAGAATTGCTCTGTAAAATTTGGTAAACATATGTCAAGAATTGGTAAAAAACCGGTAAAGATTCCCGAGGGCGTAACTGTCAAAATAGACGGGAATATTGTCAATGCCGTCGGACCGAAAGGGACGCTTACCTATGAACACCGTCCGGAGATTAAAGTCTCTCAGGATAATAATAATATTAATGTTGAAAGAGTTTCAGAAACCGCCAAAGCAAAATCGCTGCATGGGTTGACAAGAACCCTGGTTGAAAATTTATTATTCGGGGTGTCAAAAGGCTGGAACAAAGGCCTGGAAATCGTCGGCGTCGGCTACCGGGCGGAAGTTGCCGGGACAGAGCTGGTTTTAAATGTCGGATTTTCCCATCAGGTGAAATTCCCTGCTCCCGACGGCATCACTTTTGAAGTCAAACAAAATATTATTAATGTCATGGGCATTGATAAACAAAGAGTCGGAGAAACCGCGGCGCAAATCCGGAGAATTAAACCGCCGGAACCATATAAAGGCAAGGGAATAAGATATGTCGGTGAAATTGTCAGAAAGAAAGCCGGGAAAGCGGCCAAGGCGGTGGGGGGGACAGCCAAATGAAGCGCATTCGCCTTGCTGTTTTTAGATCTAATAAATATTTATATTGTCAGGCGATTGATGATGTAAAAGGCGTCACTGTGGCGTCGGTAAATAAGTCAACCGATCCCGTCAAAGCCGGGCAGGAGATTGCTAAAAAATTATTGGAGTTAAAAATAAAAAAAGTGGTTTTTGACCGGGCAACTTACAGATATCACGGCAATATAAAAAAATTAGCTGAGGCCGCCAGAACGGCCGGTTTAGAATTTTAAATATGTATACAAGAGACCAGGGACCAAAAGAATTCGAAGAAAAAGTGATTCAGGTGAACCGGGTTTCCAAAAAAACCACCGGTGGTAATAAAGTGGGATTTGCCGTTCTGGCCGTTGTCGGTGATAAAAAGGGCCGGGTCGGGGTGGGACACGGTAAAGCTAACGACGTTCAATCCGCGTCACAAAAAGCCCTTTCTTATGCCAAAAAACATTTGGTCACAATACAAATGAGAGGGACGACCATTCCCCATGAGATATTTATAAAGCTTGGAGCGGCCAGAATCATGTTGCGTCCCGCTCCGGCTGGGTCGGGAATTATTGCCGGCGGTTCAGTCCGGGCGGTTGTTTCTTTAGCCGGGATTAAAGACATCAGTTCCAAAGTGATGGGAACCAGTAATAAAGCAAGTAACGTTTATGCAACACTGGAAGCACTGAAAAGATTAAAAGTATGAATTTAAGCACTCTACCGGCAATAGTTCAGAGAAAAGGTAAAAGGTTGGGTCAGGGTCACGGATCAGGGAAGGTTAAAACTTCCGGCCGGGGGACTAAGGGTCAAAAAGCCCGGGAAAATATTCCCCTGTTATTTGCAGGGTCATCCTTACAGGCGTCATGGTTGAAAAGATTGCCGTTGCAGCGGGGCAAAGGCAAAAATAAATCGCTAAACAAAAACCGGCCGGTGATTATTAATGTTAAATTGTTAAATGGGTTAAAAGCTAATTCCGAAGTAACCTTAAAATCTTTGCAAACTGCGGGAATTGTTGGCAAGGACGAAACCAACGTTAAAATCTTAGGCGACGGCGACCTCAAAGTTGCTCTCATTGTCAAACTTTCGGTTTCTGCCGGGGCAAAATTAAAGATCGAAAAAGCCGGCGG
>CAYHSW010000023.1:0-7696 GCA_964359405.1 uncultured Gammaproteobacteria bacterium
AGGATAAATTTAAGGCCGATCTTTATGTCTGGGACATTGGCGAAGAACAGTCGCTTTATTTTAAACAATTATTCGCCGTTTGCGAGCAGTTGGGCTATGGTAAGCGGGATAATTATTTGCATTTAAGCTACGCCCTGGTCAACATGCTGGGCGGCAAAAAAATGTCGACAAGAAAAGGGGACGTCGTCTCTGCGGATGACATTCTGGACGAGATGAAAATTAAGGCCAAAAAAATCGGCGGCGATAATGATGAAATTGCCGAAGCCGTCGGTCTTGCCGGACTAAAATACAGTTTGCTCAGAGTTGGTAAAAACATGACAATGGTCTTCGACCCGGAAACATCGTTATCTTTGGAAGGTGACTCCGGGCCGTATATTCAATATACGTATGCCAGGGCTATGAGTGTACTTCGCAAAGCACACTCATGTCACCCCGAACTTGTTTCGGGGTCTGGTTCTCAGATGCTGAAACAAGTTCAGCATGACATTGCGCCAGAAGAGCTGGCGCTTCTAAGACATCTCTACAAATTCCCGGAGATTATTGAACTTGCGGCCAAGCAATATGCCCCGAATGTTATTTGCACTTATTTATTTGAATTGGCCAAGAGATTTAATAATTTGTACAACAATTGCCCGATTATCGGTAACGATTTCAGATTATCTTTGACTAATGCCACATTAATTATTCTCGCCTCCGGTCTGAATTTATTGGGGATAAAAGCGTTAGAGAAAATGTAAATATGTTCAAAAAAACAATTTTGGAAAACGGGCTTCGGGTGGTATCTGTTTCCATGCCGCAGGTAAAATCGGCTGCGGTTTTGGTTTTAGTCAAAACCGGCTCGCGGTACGAAACTAAAAAAATAAACGGGATTTCCCATTTTCTCGAGCACATGGCTTTCAAGGGAACCAAACGCCGGCCATCAAATCTGCTAATAAGTTCCATAATTGATGGGATAGGCGGAAGCTTTAATGCTTTCACAACTAAGGATCACACCGGTTTTTATATTAAAGCTGCTTCTGAAAACCTTGACTTGATTCTTGACTTGCTTTCAGATTTGGTCCAGAACTCACTTATTGATGATCAGGAACTGGAAAAAGAACGGGGAGCAATTATTGAGGAAATTAACATGTATGAAGATCAACCGCAGAACCGAGTCGGGGAGTTGTACGAAGAACTTCTATTTGGTGATCATCCGTTAGGTTGGCAAATTTCAGGGACTAAAGAAACCGTTGCCAGAATAACCCGGAATGATGTTTTGGATTATATCCAAAACATGTACCATTCTACAGCAATTGTGGTTGGTGTCGCCGGGGCAATTCCTGAACTACCTGTCCAGAAATATTTTGGTAAAATAAAACCCGGTAAAGAAAATAAATTTGATCCCGTCACGGCGGAACAAGATACTCCCAAGTCACTTATATACTATAAAAAAACCGATCAGGCGCATGTATGTCTGGGTGTTCGGGGTTACTCAATTAGTCACCCGGACCGGTATCCTTTGGCCTTGCTTTCGACCATTATTGGTGGGTACATGAGCAGCAGATTATTTCAAGAAATCCGGATGAAACGTGGACTCGCATATTATGTCAGTTCCGGATCGGAAGAATATGCCGACACCGGCTATTTTGTAACCCAAGCAGGGTTAAGAATTGATGCCGTTTCTGACGCGGTAAAAATAATCCTTGAACAATTTGATTTATTAAAAAATAAGCCGCCTTCGCTCGAAGAGCTACGGCGAGCCAAGGACTACTGGCGCGGAAAAATGGTTTTGTCATTAGAGGATTCTTTTAGAAATGCGGCTTTTTATGCCACCCAGGAATTATTGGAGGGAAAAATTGAAACGCCGGATGAAGTTATGGCTCGCGTTGACGCCGTCACTACAGAAGATATTCAAAGAGTGGCCAAAAACATCTTCTTGAATAAGAATTTAAATCTTGCCATAATAGGACCGTTTAAAGAAAATTTATGGAAAGAACTGTCGTTTTAGTCAAACCGGATGGAGTCAAAAGAGGCCTAATTGGGGAAATAATCTCGCGGTTTGAAAAAGTGGGATTAAAAATTGTTGGGTTAAAAATGGTATGGATTGACGAGGATTTTGCCGCTAAACATTATCCGGTTAATCGTAAAGAATGGGTTGAAGGGATGGGTAAAAAAACTCTTAAAACATACGAAGAGTATGGCAAGGATCCAAAAGAAGAATTGGGAACAATGGATCCTTACAAAATTGGCAAAATGGTGGCAAAATGGAATTTGGAATTTTTGGCGTCTGGTCCGTTGGTAGCAATTTTGCTAGAAGGCCCACAAGCGATTTTGACAATAAGAAAAATTGCCGGATTTACCGTTCCTTATTCTGCCGATTCTGGAACAATTAGAGGAGATTATTCAGTTGATTCTCCAATCCAAGGAAACATGAGTAAGCGGGCAATTCACAATCTTGTCCACGCCTCGGGGAATCTTGAAGAAGCAAAGTTTGAAGAAGAACTTTGGTTCCATAAAAACGAAATCCACTCCTACAAACGAATTGATGAGGATTTGATTTACGGTTAATCCAATCCTTTCCTAAAATTCTCCCGTCTTTTCCAAAGGTTTTCAGTGTAACCGCCCTCGGTTAAAAATTTTTGTTCTGCCGCCGTGATTTGCTTTGAAAGCAAAAAAGTTGTCAAATGGCAAAGAGTGAGGAGAAAATTTCCGGCTTCAATTGCTGTTGCCGGTAAAACCGGTTTCTCAATAAATTCCCCTAAGTCGCTTAAGTTTCTTAAGTCACTCAAACGATAACCAGTTTGCCGGTAAAAAGTCGTTTTAGGGTCATTTTTTGCAAAAATCGGCAAGCTCCTTTGTCTTAGAAAATCTTCATAATCAGACGTTAATTCTTCAAGCGAAGCTTTAGCAACATTTAAAAGTTTTATTTCCCCTTTTTTCGAAGCTGTTGATTGGCCAATTCCCTCAACAATATTTTGTTTTCCCGACCGGGCCGCTTGCACCATTTGTTCCCGCGTTCTTCGAAAATCAAAACCAATTAAATACCGGTCGCAAAAGTAAACCGTCAAATCGTGAACAATTTCGGAGTAACGGTAGGTCAAAAGGTATTTATGTTTTGGAAGCATAATTAATAATAAGACACTTAAGAATCTTAAGCAACTTATTAAAAAATTTGTGGTAAAATTAGGCGACGGGGTGTAGTGTACCGGTAACATGCCTGGTTCGGGACCAGGAGACAGAGAGTCCGATTCTCTCCACCCCGACAAACTTCAAATTTTGCCCCCATAGCTTAAATGGATAGAGCGTCGCAGTCCTAATGCGATTATCCCCGTTCGATTCGGGGTGGGGGCACTTAGCGAAGATTAATCGTATATAAATTTTCTCCCACGGTTGAAGCGGTGTTGAGATTGGTCAAGATGACGATTTTACTCCAGTTGGGCCAGACATAGACGTAGTTGTCAACAAACGGCCCGGCATACATGACGGATTTGTTTGTTCCGTCATATTCCATAACGGTTATTTGTTTGCCCTCGTTAACGACCAGATGGCGTGAAGTCACAAACCACCGAAAATTTGAAATTTGATCCGCCCGATTGGCGGATGAAATTTCATAGTTTCTGTCTTCTTTAAGATCATAAACATAAGTTTTGCCTTTCTCCAGGTTTCTTGTTTCCGGTGTGGGATTGGAGCCCGGGAGGTTAATTATCGGAGCCGCCAGCGTGGCGGAAGCCGAGGCGGTATAAAGAATTTTTGTTTCATCGGGAGAAAACTTAAAATCAGCAATTGGCAGATTATTATGAAGTTTGCTAAGTTGGGATTTAGCCTTCATCTCGCTCTCTTGCTGCCATCCGGTTTTTAGCACTTCTAATTGTGTGTTGCTAATGATAGTCGGTGACACTGTCATTTTATCGGTATCTAACATATAGTATTTACCTGATTGACTGGCAATTAACTGGGTATCATCGGCAGACCAGATTAACCCTTCGACCTTGCTCAGGGCAAGACCATTGTCTCTAAAAATTTGACGGATATTAACATTATTTATAACCGGAACTCCGGACATGGATAAAGTATAAATGCCGGTGGCGGTGGCCGAAGCCGAAGCGACGGTAAAGGCAATCCGGCTTTCATCGGGGGATAAGACCGGATTGGAGGCTCCGTTTAAAGTTATGGGTCTAAGATCGGCGGCTCTGGGGAACAGGAAAACGTTAGTTTTAAAAACCTCTTCTTTTTTGATTTCAACCTGTTTTTCCCAGTCATAATAACCGTCTTTGGCGATTTTTATTAAATATTTTCCCGGTTTCAAATTAGCTGTCGTGTTTGTGGCGGTTTTTAATTTGCCGTCAATAAAGACAGAAGCCCCGTCTGGGTCGGAAGTCGCAACTAAAATTCCGGTGATATCAACAGTTTTGTCCTCAAAATTCGGACGGTAACCTTTGGCCGTTAGGATCACTACAACTGTAACCGAAAGTATCAAAACGATACCAAATAGAACAGCTAAGAAACGTTTGTCCATACTTCGTTTAATTATACCATGATATACTTGTCTCATGCTCTCAAAAAGACTTGGTATCGATTTAGGAACCGCCAACTCATTAGTTTATTTAGTGGGTTCCGGAGTGGTTTTAAATGAACCAACAGTGGTCGCGGTTACCGCGGAAGAGGGAAAGGTCGTTGCTGTTGGCAATGAGGCCCGGGAAATGTTAGGCCGGACTCCGGGAAACATTGTGGCTTCAAGACCTATGCGCGACGGGGTGATTGCGGATTATGTGGTGACTGAAGCCATGTTGCGTTATTTTCTTGACCGGGTTTGCGGGGCGAACCGGTTTTGGAAGCCGGAAGTTATGATCTGCGTTCCGGCCGGAGTGACCCAGGTGGAGCGCCGGGCGGTTCTGGAGGCAACTTTATCCGCCGGAGCAAAAACTGCTTATCTAATCGACGAACCGTTGGCGGCGGCAATTGGCGCGAAGATTCCAATCGCTGCGCCATCAGGCAATATGATCGTGGACATCGGCGGGGGGTCAACCGAAGCGGCGGTTATCTCCATGGGCGGGGTAGTAGCTCACAAATCAGCCCGTGTTGCGGGCAATAAACTTGATGAAGCCATCCTTACCTATGTTAAACGCAAATATAATTTAATAATCGGGGAGCGGACCTCAGAGGAGATAAAAATCACAATCGGGACGGCAGTCCCGCTGGAAAAACCCCTGGCAATGGAAGTCCGCGGCCGGGATTCAATCTCCGGTTTACCCCGGATGGTAAACGTCAGCTCGGATGAGATTTGCGAGGCCTTGCAGCAGCCCTTATCCCAGATTGGCACTGCTGTTAAGGGAGTGCTGGAAGATACCCCGCCGGAACTCGCCGGAGACATCATTGACCGGGGGATTGTGCTTAGTGGCGGAACAAGTTTGCTCAAAAATATTGACAAATATCTGACCCAGGTGACCGGGGTTCCCTGCCATGTGGCCGAAGAACCTCTATTATGTGTCGTCCGCGGTTGCGGACTGGCGATGGAGAACATTGATCTTTATAGACGGTCAGTTATGAGGAAATAAAACTAAGACCTATAATTTTTAATTACCAATTTTTAATTTTTAATTAATTTTTAATGATTCAAACTCAAATAAAAATACTCAATAGTGAAAGTTTAGAAAGTTTAAGAGTTTAAAAGTTTAATCTTATAGTTTTATGAAAGGGATATTATGAAAAAAACAGTTTTGGGAGTTAAAATTGATTTAATAAATCGTCAAGAAGCGATCGAAATTTTGGCGGAACGGATAAAAAATCCGCAAAAATTATTTCACCTGGTGACAGCTTACAGCGAATTTTTTGTCACCGCCCAAAAAGATGCAGAATTTAAAGAAGTCTTAGAAAAAGCCGATCTGATTATTCCCGACGGAGTCGGACCTCTAGCGGCGGTGAATTACACAGAAAGTTTAGATACGGACGACTCTATTTTTTTAAAGTTCATTAAAGGATTGAAAACCGGAGTTAAGATTTTAAAGCATGAAGTGGGGGAAACCGTACCCGGCGTCTGGCTTTTCCAATCATTGATAGATTTAGCTTCAAAAAACAGCTGGAAAATATTTTTGTTGGGGGGGTTTGATCAAACAGTTTTTGATCTTGAGCAGCAATTAAAAATAAAATATCCCAATTTAAAAATAAGCGTTGATCCCGGTCAACAAAAACTGGAAGATTTTAATGACAATGAAAGCATAGAAAAAATTAACAAATTTAAACCGGACTTGTTATTTGTTGCCTATGGGCAAATTAAGCAAGAAAAATGGATTTCTACCAACAAAAACAAACTAAAGGCTAAGATTGCAGTTGGAGTAGGGAGTACTTTTGACGAGGTGACCGGAAAAATTCCGGCCACACCGCAAATTATGGAACAACTTGGTCTCAAGTGGCTTTGGCGCCTTATTTGCGAACCTAAAAGGTTTAGAAGAATCTTGAATGCTTATCCTGTTTTTCCATGGCTGGTCTTCCAAAACTCAATTTAGGGCTTGACAAGTGTAGTATACTGTATATACAATTATCGTGATGGCAACTTTAATTAAGCCGATCAAATTTACTTGGGATAAAGGAAACGAAGATAAAAATTTGTCAAAACACGGTGTTTCCAACAAAGAAAGTGAGGAAACCTTTTTTGACGAAAAACACAAGATTTTTAAGGACAAATTGCATTCCGGAAGCGAAGAACGGTTTAGAATTGTTGGCAAGACAAAAATGGACAGGCTGTTATTTATTGTTTTTACAATAAGGAATAAAAAAGTGAGAGTTATCTCTGCAAGAGATATAAATAGGAAGGAGGTTTATTTGTATGAAGAAAAAATTAATTCTGCCAAAATTTAAAAATGAAGACGAAGAACGGGAATTTTGGGGGAAATTAGATCTCTCAGAATATTACGAAGCCAGCGATTTGGAACCTGTTTCTTTTCCAAATTTGAAACCGACGACCATTCCAATTTCTATAAGGCTTCCTGAGTATTTATTAAACCGGATTAAGGAACGGGCGAATGGGATGGCGGTGCCGTACCAGGCTCTAATTAAACAATGGCTGACCGCCGAAGCCTATGCAAGTTGATCTGTTGCTTTATAGTTTGATACGGAAAACTCCATAGTCATTAAGATTTCGGCGATGAGGTCCCGGGCTTCGGTTAGAGTTAAAATTTTTAACCGGTGAGGGTAGAAATGAAAGATGCTGTTACGTCCGCGTTTCCAGGTCTGCCACATCCGCTCGGCAAACTCCGGTCCAATCCGGTCATAGACCTGATGCATATGGGGACTTAAAGCCTTACCAACCCGCCAATGATCACTTTCATATTCTTGTTTTCTTATTATTCCCATTTTCAAAAACAATAGTTTCAAAAAACCCTCATAAGCTTTGGAAAAATTAAAAACCAAAAACGAGTAGTCATTAAAAGTTTCTAAGTTAGAATTTAGAAGTTTGTCACCGTCAACAAGGAGGGATTTGAGCTCGGGGGTCAAAAAGTTGTCAAGAACACTAGACATGGTGCTATAATAGTAGCATGACTGGAAGAAATCTCAAGGTTTTGTTTGTTTCGGCGGAAGTGGCGCCGTTTTCGACCGTCGGGGGCTTAGCCCAAGTGGCGTATTTTTTACCCCGGGCTCTTCTGGCGCAGGGAGTTGATGTGCGGATTTTTACCCCTAAATACGCCTTGATTGACGATAAAAAATTTCCCATGAAAATGGC
>CAYHSW010000023.1:7796-9034 GCA_964359405.1 uncultured Gammaproteobacteria bacterium
GGAAGAGTGAGCCGACGGTCTATTTTTTGGAAAACATGGAATATTATGAGAAGCGGGCCAATGTTTACGGGTACAATGACGACCATATCCGGTTCGCCCTTTTGTCCAAAGCCGCGCTGGAATTTATTAAAACGGAAACTTTCGTTCCGGATGTTATCCATATCAACGACTGGCACACTGGCTTTTTGGCTAACTATTTACGGGCGGATTATAAAGATGATCCGATTTTGAAAAAAATCGCCGTGTTATATTCCATTCACAATTTGCATCAGGGAAACTTTGATTTTACCCATGCCTCGGAGATGGACTTTGACGACGGCAAGTCACCTCTGGCGGCTTTTTTTGACGAGAGATTAATAAAACAAAACGCCCTCAAACGGGGGGTGATTTACGCCGATCTGGTCAACACCGTTTCCGAAACCTACGCCCGGGAAATCACGACCGAGGAATTTGGCCGGGGCCTTCATAACTTATTTAAAGAATTGCGGGGCAAAATTTCCGGGGTGTTGAACGGGCTGGATTACAAAGAGTTCAATCCGCAGACGGACAAAATAATTGCCAAAAATTATTCCGCGGGCAATTTAAAACCCCGCCTGGAGAACAAAAAGGATTTGCAAAAAGAATTCGGCTTTAAACAGGATCCGGAAATACCCCTGGTCGCTTTTTGGGGCCGGGTAGACGGACAAAAGGGGATTGATTTGATAAAAGAAACCATAAGATTTCTTCTTGATGAGTTTAATATCCAGTTTGTGGTTGTTGGTCCGGCGGAACAGCACTACAAAGATTTTTTCCTGCAGTTGGAGAAAGATTATCCGGCGCGGGTCGGGACGCATTTGATGTATGATCCGATCTTACCCCGCAAACTGGCCGCCGGAGCGGACATATTGTTACAGCCGTCTTATTACGAACCGGGAGGGATTGTGGTTATTGAAGCCATGCGTTACGGTTGCATTCCGGTGGTCCGGGCGACGGGGGGATTGGCTGATTCGGTGACAGACGAAGTCGGTTTTTCATTTAAAGACTATAATGGTATGAGTTTTATTGTAGCCATCACCCGGGCCCTGGAACTTTATAAAAATAAAAAAGAGTGGGAGAGGCTGGTCAAACGGGCCATGTCCCAAAACTTTTCCTGGGACACGGTTGCCAATAAATATCTTGATCTGTATTCGCGAGTTGTGACTTTCAGAAAAGAAGCCCTTCTTCCCAATCCCCCAACGGCCTTCAGGCAGACGATGTAA
>CAYHSW010000024.1:0-5771 GCA_964359405.1 uncultured Gammaproteobacteria bacterium
ATTTTGGATAAACAGGATGGTTTATTAATTACCTGGTTTCTCAACTGGTCAATTGCTCACCCTCTAAATTACAATGCCAATATATTTTTTCCATATCAAAACACCATGGCATATTCTGAAACTATGCTGCCCCAAGCAATAATTGCGGCGCCTTTTGTAAAATTATTCGGCGAACCACTTTTAGCCTACAATATTAATCTTATTTTAGGAATTGCCCTAACCGGTTTTGCCTGCTATTTATTATTTAACAAAAACTTTCTTCTTTCGCTGTTATTTGTTCTAAACCCTATTTACCTGGGTTACGCTGCCCATATCCAAATAATCAATTTCTGGCCGGTAATTTTTGCCATTTATTGTTTGAAGAAAAAATATTGGAAGCGATTTGTTTTCTTTTTTGTAATTTCATCTTTGACAACAGTACTGTTTTTTTATTTTTTACTTTTATACTCAGTGGTTATGCGAGCACGTCTTAAGTATTTAATTCTGGCAATTTTTATTGCCGTTCCATTTTTAATTCCCTATTATCTTGTGTCCCGGCAATTTAATTACGTCAGACCGATAACTGACGCCATTCATAATTCTGTTGCTCCGTCAGATTTCCTAGGCCAGTTTTTCCCGGGATTTGCATTTATTTTTATATTCATAAGAGGTACTCTTGCTAAGGCAAGAGTACCTCTTGAGAAACCATTCTGGGTTTTATTTATTTCTTCTTTTATTTTGGCCTTAGGCCCGGCGCTTCATATTGTTAAAAACACCATTCACTTGGGAATAATGCCGTTTATTCCCTTACCCTATACAATCTTTTATTATTTAGTTCCCGGTTTTCAGGGGCTGCGGACGCCGTCAAGATGGATTTTGTTAAGTCTTTTATTTATTTTCATAATTATTTCCCAAAAAGTTTCCAAAAAAGTTTTGCTTTTAGCCTTGATTATATTGCTGATTTTTGATTTAAAGTTGCCCTTTGTTTACCAGACGGTTCCCCGGAAAGTAAATAGCACAATTTCTCAAAAACCTGTAATCTATTTCCCAATTTACGGTTGGTGGGACTACCCCGGAGTTTTAAAAGAAACCGAACGGATGTATTATTCGATCGGGACCTGGCGGCCGATGTTTAACGGTTATTCCGGTTTCTCCCCAAAAGAATGGGAAGATCGGGTAAAATGGTTGCAGAAAAACCATCCGTCAGAGGAAACAATAAAATTTATCGAGTCGCAGGGTTTAGTCTATGAATACAATTAGTTGCATCATTCTTAATGATAACAATAGGGATATCAAAAAAACTTTGGAATCCGTTACGTGGTGCGATGAAATAATCGTCTGGACCAAACCTATTAACGGCGATTGGGCAAGGGCACGGAATGAAGCCATGACCACAGCTAAAAATGATTGGGTATTATTCATTGACAGTGATGAAATTTTAAATGAACCAATAAAAATAAATAATAATTTTGATGGATTTTTTATCAAAAGACATGATATTTTTTGGAATCACGAAATGAGATTTGGTGAAGCTGGAAAGACAAAACTTTTAAGACTTGGCAAAAAATCCGCCGGAAAGTGGAAAAGAAAAGTTCATGAATTTTGGGATATTAAAAATCCCGGTGAAATTAAGGAATATTTAATTCACTATCCCCATCCAACAATAAAAGATTTTATTGATCAAATTAATTCTTATACAGAGATTGATGCTAAAGAATTACAGACAGAAGGTAAAAAATTTAGTTATTTTAGATTAATTTTTAATCCGGTGGGTAAATTTATGCAAAATTACTTTTTAAAATTGGGCTTTTTAGACGGGATTCAGGGCTTTGTCTATGCCTTTATGATGTCATTCCATTCCTTGGTTGTTCGCATTAAAATGCACGAAAACCATGGACTATAATGTTTACGATGAGGCGGTAAAAGTACTTTTTTCCGGCGGTAACCCATATCTTCATTTAATAACTATGCCCGGCCCTTTTAATTATCCCCCGACGGTATTTCTTTTTATTTCATTTTTGCAAAACAGACTCATCTTTGACATTCTGTCTGCATTGGCATTTTTTATATCAATTTTTTTATTAACAAATAAGAAATTCTTTGTTTCTTTTTTTTTGTTTTTTGTATCTTTGCTAATATTTTTTCCATATAAGTTTAACGTGGGTATGGGACAGATAAATAATTTTATTTTATTATTTGTTGTTCTGGCTTATTATTATAACCCGTTTTTTTTAGCTTATGCTATTTCCATCAAACTTACCCCTATCATATTTTTGTTTTATTACTTTATAAAAAAAGATTATAAAAAAATCATTATTGTTCTTACTCTGTGCCTTATTCTCTATGCCATGTCCCTTATTATCGTGCCCTTTGATTTTCAAAAAATTTATTTTCTTGATGTTTTCTGGCGGGCATTTGGAACTGGCGGAAAAGAAGTTTATTATAATCAATCGTTAGCCGGCTTATTAGCAAGGTCAAATACCTCTTTTCTGTTTTATCCATTAACCATTTTGTTGTTATTTGTGACTTATATAAAAGGCAAGAAATTAAAAAGAGAGCGGGTTTTCTCCGCGGTCACGTGTTTAATGCTGATATTAAATCCCATTGCCTGGCAACACCAATTTGTTTTTGCAATAATTCCTCTAATTTTATTGTTTAACTTAAATAAAAAATTAGTTTTAGCGGCGTTTTTTTTATTAGCTTGGAATTTTAAACAGCCGGATCTAGTTCCAAAAGAATTGTCATCGCATCAATTTTATGGGGTATTTATTTTGTGGATGTTAGCTATATTTGGGGGAAAATCGACAAAATTAATTGGAATTATTGGAACTGTTGGAATTATTGGCGTTTATTTACGTTTTCTAATATGCAGAGGATCTTTTTGTTTCTAATTTTTTTAGCCGCGACTGTTAATCTTGTTGGAGTTTTCCAACCGGAAATAGGTTTTGACGCTCTGTGGTATCACCTGACAATTCCGAAGCTGTATCTTGCGTGGCAAGATATCAGATTCATCCCCGGCGGACTTTTATATTACTCGGCGATGCCAAAACTGGGGGAACTGATTTATATGCTCTTTGGAGCCAATGACACTATTGCCCATCTGATTAATTGGGGTTTTGGAGTAGGAACGGTAATTGTTATCCGGAAGATTTCTAAAAACTGGCTTGCCCCGCTAATATTTTATGTTACTCCGCTTGTGGGTTGGCTCTCCGGTTCAGCCTATATTGATTTAATCAGGACTTTTTTTGAAGTCTTAGCTTTTTACTTTATTACAAAGAATAAATATTTGTCTTCCGGTGTTGCCATTGCCCTTGCAATCGGGACAAAAACATTTGCTTTGGGGTCAATACCTGTTCTTGGCATCTTAATACTATTAAAACGGGGAAATTTAATTAAATTTTTAACGCCGGCGATTTTACTTTCCGTCCCATGGTTTATCGTTAGTTACTTGTGGACAGGAAATCCCTTGTCCCCAATCGGTTCGTTAACTGTTCCGTATGGTTTACCTAACCCATTAAACTTATGGAGGCTATTCACAACCTCTCCCGATCCCATTTCGCCAATTTATTTAATTATTTTACCGTTTATTGTTACCAAACCATACGTTTTTTTAACAGCTGTGTTATGGCTTTTTATACCCCGGACTGATTGGGGGAGATTTATTCTTCCCTATCTTCCGGTTTGGGCGGTGTTTGCATCACAAATAATTATCCGTAAGAAATTTCTTATTTGGGTTGCAATATTTATTTCTGTTGTAAATATTGGTTACAGAATTATTGCTCAACAAAAGATAATCCCGTATTTACTTGGACAAGTAACAAAAACAGAATATCTTTGTAAAAATCTTGATTTCGACACTTCCGTGTTCGCCGACTGCGACGGCTGGTTTAAGGCTCACCTGACAAGTTCGGATATGGTTTTAGTTTCTAACGTCCACAATTTGTATTACATTAATTTTCCGTTTGTTCATGAGAGTTGGTACGCCGGGGAGAAATACAACTATATTTTGACGTACAATAAAGAGATGGACAAAACTTTGATTTATCAAAATGATTTAACGGGGATGCGTTTATATGCTAACTAAGATTCTTGTCTTTTTATTATTTATAACTTTTCCCCTTGGCCAAGTCCTCCGGTGGGAATTTCTTGGGGGGCAAGTCGTGTTACGCCCAAATGATTTAATTGCCTTAATTCTTGGTGGTCTCGGATTGTTTAAAATTTCCGGGCCGCTTAAAAAACCATTACTTCTATGGTCTGGAGCGATGGTTTTGTCACTGGTGGTCAATATTTTTAATTACACCCCAACCCAACTATTGGTATCTGCTTCTTACATTATGAGATTTATTTTATATTCCGGTTTATATTTTGTTTTTAAAGATATTAAATTAAACAAAAATATATTCGTTTATATTTGTTTAGTAATCGCAATCTTAGGATTCGTTCAGTATTTGTTTATCCCGGATGTCAGTTTTCTGGCGCAATTTGATTGGGACCCGCATTATTACCGGTTAATCTCGACATTCTTAGATCCCGGTTTCACTGGGGCAATTTTAGTACTAGGCGTAATTCTTGCTAAGAACAAAATCATAAAAAGTTTTCTATACCTGGCGATGGCTTTTACCTATTCCCGGACCTCTTTTTTAATGTTTCTAGTTTGTTATGCTGTAATAGCCTTCTACAAAAAATCCGCCAAAATCTTTGTTGTGGCTTGTACAGTTATGATTTTAACTTTGATCTTATTGCCCAGGACTTTTGGTGACGGGACAAAATTATCCCGGGAAACGAGCACCTGGGCAAGAATTGAGAACTGGCAAACAAGTCTGCAAATTTTCTCTCATTCTCCTCTCTTTGGTATTGGCTACGATAGTTATCGGTATGTGACAAAGGCATCATTGTCGAGCCACGCCGGAGCAGGGGCTGATTCATCAATACTTCTCGTTCTTGCTACGACCGGGATAATTGGACTTTTGGCCTATTTAAACTTACTAAAAACAATCTGGAAACTTAATACTAATTTTATTTTTAGAGCCAGTTTTACGGGGATAATAGTTGCCAGTTTCTTTAACAATACTTTATTTTATCCGTTTATCATGGAGTGGCTGTGGATTTTATTAGCACTTCCTTTTTAGTTTCATTACCCGCTTTATCCCTAGCCAATATGACAACTTTGTTATCTCCGGAATTAAGATTAAGACTATATTTAAAATTACCTGAGGCATCGACAAAAACAAAATGGTCATTGATAGTGACAGTTACCCCTGGATCAGTGACCCCGGCAAGGTTATACGGCGTTGTATTCACTTCAAAACTATCTTTTAAATCTGTGAATTCTAATTTTGGCGGTTTATTAAGCAAAGAAATTTTATAGACGTCAGACTGGTAACTTCTCTTATTGGCGGAAGAAATCGCCTGGGCAGTGAAATTGTTTTCCCCGTTTAATAAGTTAACATCAAAGCTAAATGTGCCGTCATCACCGGCAATTGTTGTCCCCTGGGAATTACTGTTTTGAAAAAGCTCAACAATAATTTTACCGTCTGCCACGCCATCAATTTTTATCTGAGCGGAATTGGTGGCTTCAAAATCTTGCGACAGGCGGGGAGTAGCCGGCGTAAAAGTCGGATCACTCTGCGAGACCGTTTCTTTTCTGGTGTTTAAAATAATAGAAGTTAATTTAAAAACGGCCGGGATACCAAAAACCAGAACTAAAATTAAAATCAATCCTGATGCCGCAAACAACGCCGCCGCTCTTTTCTTTGCCGCCTTTTCCCCCGTCCTCTGCCATCTTGAATTAT
>CAYHSW010000024.1:5871-8999 GCA_964359405.1 uncultured Gammaproteobacteria bacterium
CCCAAAAAATTTTGTTTCGAAATGACGGAGGCGTTGATTTCCTTTTCCGTTTCTTTACGGGCATTGCCGGCGACATTCCGTTCTTTACCAACTTGTGCCAGCCACATTTTAAAAGGTTCAGCTTTTGGAGATGGAATCGATTGAATTAATCGAAAAGCGTTTTTTGTGTTGACGCAGTCTGTTAAATAAAACTTTTTATCTGCGCTTTCTAATTTCAGTTGTAAACAAATTGTTAACAACTGAGGTTCTCTGGCCTTTAATACGCTCCAATATTGTCTTGGGGATGGCGTTTCAGTCAGTGCAGTAACAATATCAATGACGGAAAAATACCACTCTTTTTGATACCAAACTCTCCGAATAAATCGGCTTTGAAATAAAACGATTTTATTATTCTGATGCTCCACAGAGCCGAAGGTGAGAATCGGACTCACGACCTACTCTTTACGAAAGAGCCGCTCTACCATTGAGCCACATCGGCAAATATATTGTACTTTACGAAAGCGCCGCTCCCCGCCTGCAACGCTTTGCGTAGCAATGCGGGCAGGTACCCTGAGCCACTTCGGCACGAGTTTATTCTACCAAATCTGTTAGAATACAACAATGTTAGTTGATGAAGTGGTTATAGAAGTCAGCGGGGGACATGGTGGGCCCGGGAAGGCGTCATTTTTTAAAAAAGAGATCGGGCCGGACGGGGGAAACGGCGGCCGGGGCGGAGACTTATATTTGGAAGCAACAACCGATTTATTTGCCTTAAACAGATTTTCCGGTAAAAAAGATTTTGCCGCCGAAAACGGGATTCCGGGCGGGTCGAATAAACGTTCGGGGGTCGATGGGGGAGACCTGACTCTTAAAATTCCCGTCGGAACGGATGTCACCGATTTGGAATCCGGCGAAGTTTTTCAAATTACTTCCCCGGATCAAAAAATTTTAATTACCAAGGGGGGCATTGGCGGTCTTGGCAACGCCGAGCGTAAAAATTCCCGGTTGACAACTCCCCTATATGCCCAGCACGGACTCCCCGGCCAGCACAGAAAGCTGCAACTGCAACTGAAACTCATTGCGGATTTTGGTCTTATTGGCTTGCCAAATGCCGGTAAAAGTTCATTATTAAATGCCCTGACTGCGGCGCAAGCAAAAGTTGCTGATTATCCGTTTACCACATTGGAACCAAATTTAGGCGTTTATAATAATAGGATTATCGCGGATATTCCCGGACTTATTGAAGGCGCTTCAACAGGTCGGGGTTTAGGTTTTAGATTTTTGAAACATATTGAAAAAGTTAAGGTGTTACTGCATTGCGTGGCATCAGATTCCGACGATCCAAAACGGGATTATAAAATTGTTCGCGAGGAACTTGGAAAATATAATTCGGAGTTATTAAATAAAGAGGAAATAATTATTAGAACAAAGTCTGATGTTTGCAAACCAACCAAACTTAAAGGTCTTGCCGTCTCTATTTTAGACGATAACTCCCTCGCGGCTCTCGGCCGCTTGCTGGGGTAGGACAAAGCAATCCTGACCGAAAGAATTTATTCCCACAAACTCCCCTTCACCTTTAAAAATCTTCTCCAGTGGTTCGCAGTGCGGGCAGCCATTAAATAAACACTTCAACTTATTAAGCGTTCTGGCCAATTTAATATCTTTGGCAATTTTTAAAATTTGTTTTTGGGCTTTATCTATGTCCGGAATTGTTTTTTGGACCGGTTTGTCGCTTGAATCCAGATACCAATAAAAAGCCCCTTCAACCTTTCTTTTTTGACAATTATTAACCAGTAAAACATAAATAGGCAGTTGTAAAGAATCGGGCGATTCCTCGTGTTTCCCGGTTTTAAAATCAATAATATTAACCGAATCAGTGTCTTTCAAATATTCCAGCCAATCAATCTTTCCACACAAAATAATGTTCTGGTTTTCTGACAACCAAAAATACGGCAGATTCATTTCAATTTTTACGGCCAGATTGGTAAGCGGGCCGGGGTTTTTCTCCACTTTACGAATCATTTCTTCGGCTTTAGTTTTAAACCGGTATTCGGTCTCCACATCAAAAAACCCGCCTAATTTACCGGTATATTTTTCCCAGGCAATCTCTAATTTTGGGACTAACGGTTCCTGAAATCTTTTTTGGGCCGGCAAAATAGAAAGTGATTCTAAAACATCATGAACTGCCAAACCAAGGCTGGCCGGGGGACTGGAAATCTGGACTTTATGCCCCGTTTCCGGTCGTTTCCAGACATTTTTTAAAAAATAACCCCGCGGACAATTTAAAAAATCCCCTATCGAAGAATGTGACACCCACGTCGCTGCAAATTTATCCGTCATTTGAAATTTATAGTATCACATTTCTCTTCGTCATTCTGGCCGGAGTCCGGAATCCGTATGTGTCTATCTACCACACACCCGGTGTGTACAGGCACGGTGTGTACAGGCACGACAATTTCAGTTGGTCACATTTTGTGACAGACTGACTAATTTTAAAGTTTTCAAATTAATTTGTAATTTCAATATTTTGATCGATTATTAAATCGTTAGTTCCGAACATGAATTGTGCCTTTACTGTTTTTCCTGCTAATACTTGTGGCAACCAAATCAATTCATCAGGCCACATATTTTCATATGGAATTTCATTTAATTTAAACCATTTTGGATCCATTTCTTCGGTTTCGGTAGGATTGCCTTTCCACTCTTTTGCAATAAATACTGTGACATGTTGTCCCAAAGAAATATTTTCAGGAAAAAAACATTCTAAAGAGGCGACTTTCTGCAAGTTTTCAACTTGAACCCCAATTTCCTCAAAAGTTTCTCTTGTTGCAGTTTCTTCAATTGTTTCGCCTTGATTAGCTTTACCACCAACACCATTAAACTTTCCTTTTGCAAACCCCCGTTTTTTCATTGCAAGTAAAACTTCACCATCTCTTACTAAAAAACACAAAGTTGCTTCTTGAAGCGGGTGTTGTATTTGTTCTTTATATTCAATAATATTCATAATTTTTTATTTAATTACTTTTAAATCTCGACGTTAGTATATTTGATTCTTCCATTTTAATTTAGATTGTCAGGACGCGCTAAAATACCAAATGAGCGGGTGAAGGGAATTGAACCCTCCGTCTTTTCCTTGGGAAGGAAACGTG
>CAYHSW010000025.1:0-5585 GCA_964359405.1 uncultured Gammaproteobacteria bacterium
TCCTGCAGAAAATTATAGGTGCGGATTTTTTCATTGCGCATTCCGGTACCAATTTGCGCCAACCGTTCCGCGGATAATTCCGCAACCTGCCGGTCCTGTTCTTTTTCCCATAAAATCTGCCTCAATCGTTCAAGCGCCTTGGACCGGTTTTTGCCTTGATCCCGTTCATCCTGACACGTCACCACCGTCCCGGTTGGTAAATGAGTAAGCCTTACGGCTGAGGAAACCTTATTGACATTCTGCCCACCCTTGCCGCCGGCCCGGTAAAACTGCTCCTCAATATCGCCCGGATTTATCCGGACATCAATATCATCAAGCTCCGGCATGATGGCAACTGTTGCCGTTGAAGTGTGAATCCGGCCTGAGCTTTCAGTCGAAGGCACGCGCTGGACCCGGTGAACGCCACTTTCATATTTTAATTTTCCATAAGCCCCCCGGCCGTTAATTTTAATTGTCATCGGAGATTCCGGAGAAACTTTCCAACCGCTGTTTAACGCAAACTTAGTGTACATATTGAGTAAATCTTCCCCCCAAAGCTTGGCTTCATCGCCTCCGGCCGCGCCGCGAATTTCTACGAAAAGATTACGATTGTCAAACGAGGGGTTAGGGGATAGGGGTGAGGGGTTAGAAAAAGATTGAGACGAAACTAATAAATTTTTTTCTTCCTCGAGATTTTTTATTTCTTCTTTGGCCAGTTCGGCCATCGTTGGATCTTCCAAAAGTTTTTGGGCTTCGGAAATCTTCCGATCGATATCGTCAATTGCGTTTTGGAGGTAGTCCATCTAATTTTTTTGGGCCATTAACATTTCCCGGAGTGTCTTGGGGTGAAATTCTTCCTTGGCCTTCTCTTCTTTTTTGACTTTAATTACGGCTTGTTTGGCGACGGCGGCTTGAACTTTTTTCTGAAACTTCTGAATATTTCCCTCGGTATCGGCAAATTTTTGAACACCGGTGTAAAACGGATGGCACTTGGAACACAAATCAACGTGAATCGTCGGCTTGGTCGACCCGACCGTAAACGTGTTCCCGCAGGCACACGTCACTTTCGCATCGGAATAATATTGCGGATGAATATTTGCTTTCATAGCCTTATTATATTATTTATTGAGCAATTTGTGTAGTGGGTGCCAATGGATCCGGTGTTCGGCGATTAGAATGCCAACAAAGATTAGGGCGGATCCGATAATAAACGGCAGAGTGATTTTTTCCCCGAGGAGGGGAATGGCAATTAAGATCGCCACAACAGGATCAATATAGGTAAAGACCGAGGTTTTAAAGGCGGGGAGTTTGGCCAAAGCCCAGTTGTAAATTACATAGGCAATAGTGGAAGAGAAAACACCGCCGTAAATTATCCCCACAATTCCGCGGGTATCAAGCCCCGCAATCCACCCGGGATTTTGCCAAAATTCCCAAAGCATGAAAGGCAAAAAAGTCAGACAGCCGATCAGACACGACCAAAAAGTTGCCCCCGCGGCATTTTTTTCTGTAAGAAATTTTCGCCCGGCGATGGTGGCAATAACCGCGCCCAAAGTGGCCAAAATCATGAATAAATTCCCGGTCAAAGCCCCGTCAAATCCTTGTTCCAAAATCGGCTGGAAAATTATTACAATTGCCCCGATTAAAGCGATAATAACTCCCAAAGAAACATTTAATTTAAATTTTTCTCTTAAAAATAAGGCTGAGCCGATTAAGACCATTACCGGTCCGGTGGAGGCGATAATAGTGGCGTTAATGGCCGTTGTCCGTTCCAGGGCAGCAAAGAAGAAAGAGATGTTTAGAGTAATGCCAAACAGAGCATAAACCCAAAGCCATTTATTTTTTAAGTCAGGGTAATCAATTTTTTTATGAACAAGGGGAAATAAAATAAGCGAGGCAATTAAAAACCGGATAAAGGCCAAGGAAAACGGGGGAATATTTTCCAGAGAATATTTAATAATGGGGGATGTTGCCCCCCAAATAATGTTGGCAAGAATAAGAGCGAGGACGGGATAATTAATTTTCTTCACCTATTAATCTTAGCGCATCAAAAAACGAAAGGGTAGTCTGGGATTTAGTTTTTAAATTTTTAAGGGTCAAAAGTCCCTTGGCCGCTTCATCCGGGCCGATAATTATTGCCCACGGAATCCCTTTCTGATCAGCATATTTGAGTTGTTTGTCCAGTTTTGTATTAGGATTTGGATAAACTTCACAATTTATTCCGTCGTTTCTGATAGCAGATCCGGTTTCAATTGATTTTTCAAATAAATTCGGAGAAAAGATTGTTACTAAAACTTGGGAAGACGATTTAGAGGTCGGAATCAAACCAAATTGATCGGCAGCTTCTAGAGTTCTATCAAAACCCAATCCGAACCCGGTGCCATAATTTACTACACCGAATAATTTTGTGAATAGCCCATCATACCGTTCTCCGCCAAGAACTGACCCGGCGGTAAATTCAGGTATTTCCACTTCCCAAATCGGGCCTTGCGAATAAGAAAACGAGCGGGCGATTGTTGGATCAAACTCGAACCAATCTTTGTCGAAACCCGAATTTTTAAGATATTTTAAAATAATTTCAATAGCCTCGTTTGGTTTTAAATTCTTAACAATTTCTAAATATTTTTTGGCTTTAAGTTTGGGAATGCCCTTTTTGATCATTTGCTCAATAACCCCAACATCCCCGATTTTTTTTATTTTATCGATGGAAACGATGGCCTCATATGGAAAATCTTTTAACAGCGTCCGGTCGTTAATTAAAACTTTAACTTTTTTAAAACCTAAACGCTTGTAAATGTCTAAGGATAAAGCGATTGTTTCGGCGTCGGCAAACGGGGACGGGTCGCCAAAAATGTCCGCGTCACATTGGACAAACTCCCGGTAACGGCCCTTTTGCGGTTTTTCCGCCCGGTATGCGGATTGGATTTGATATCTCTTAAATGGCCTGGTTAAATTATTTTGGTTGGCGGCAACGACCCGGACCGACGGGACAGTCTGATCGTAACGAAGAGCCACTTCACGGCCACCGGGGTCCTGAAATTTAAAAAATAATTTTTCGTCGTCACCAATTTGCCCGGCGAAGAGTTCCAGAAATTCTAAGGTTGGAGTTTCCATCGGGTCATAACCCCATGACTCGCAAATCTCGGCGAGTTTATTTCGTAACCACTGCCGCTTTTTCGCTTCCACAGGCAAAAAATCCCGAAAACCAGGTAATGTTCGTGGTTCTATTAATTTTTTAATATTATTTGACATATTTCATTTGTAATTATATTCTATATTTGTGAATTTATTCTCCGCAACTCTTATTCTGTTAGCCGATTTTCTTATAAATCTTGCCGCTGGGTGGATTGGCGTTGTTGTTGCTATTTCGCCATTTCTTAAACAAGCGCAAATTAAAAATCGCCGCATCTTGACATTAAACATAATTCTTTCTATAGTTTCATTAGTTGTTGCTTTGATATTACGAATGATAAAGATATGAAAAAGAAAAACAATGCCGATTTTTATAAATCTATTGGCGAAACGATGCTTGATATCAATACTCGCGTCGCCATTGTGTTTATTTTAGCGATCCTTGCTCTTCTTTTTTCCCTTTACCTCTACCTCGCTTTTCTTAGATAATTTGCTTCTAGTAAAATGAATTCCGTATTCAACTATATTTTCTGCCTGATACTCTTCAGCAATATCAATTGCTTCTTCGAGATTTTTCCCTTGGCCAATTTTGTGGCCGTTTTCACTTTCTGCGTCGCAATCTGACACAGTAAACTTTTTTCTGTCAATTTTTAAGTAATTATTTGCTGACATATTTATATCATACCAAATTTTTCCGCCTTGTACTTCGGCGAAAATTTATTACCTTGATCTTAGAACAAATATTGTTCTTCGGTCGTCTTTAAGATCATTAACTCTTAAATCTTCAAGACCAAACCGATCGCATAACTTAGCCATCTCACTGATCTCTCTATTTTTTAGTGTTCTTAAAACTAGTGTTCGTCTTTGTTTTTCGGCAACTGATATAAAAGTTTTAATAGAATTAGACGCTAACCCTTGACCGCGGTATTGTTGATCGGTCGCCATTTCTGCAACATAATAACCTGAATCGTTCAAGTCAATTCTTGCACTGACAAGAGAGCGTTTTATTTCGTCGCGCGCAGTTGGACTTTCTTCATATTTTTTATCAATAATTGCTCCAACGCTGTTTTTAGACCAAGCCCAGGCAAAAGCACCAACGGACAGTTGATTAAGCGGTCTGTATAATCTGAGATTTAGGTTTTTAATTTTCAACTCTTGGTTTATATACTCAACCGCTTCTTTAAAAGTTGTTGTGTCCTCCCAAGGCTTCTCTCTAAAATTTCTAAGAAAAGTTGGCGCAATTGAAAAAGTTGTTATCCATCGATCTACAATATTCATTAATTTTCACCTCCTTCCAATTTTTTAATTAAATCATTAAAGAAATTTTCGGTTGTAATTAAATTATTAAGAGAAACAAATTCACCAGCTTTGTGCGCCTGATCGCCCTGCCCACAGCCGAAGCCGTAACATGGGCAACTAAAGGTTTCATTTAACATTTGGGTATCAACATAACCCGATCGAAAATCCGACCATATTTTATATTTTTTAGTTATAGATTTTGGTAGTTTTTCAAATGGCGAAAACCAGCCAAGTTTATCGTGTCGAATAAAAGATTCTAATTTAAGTTTATTTTTAACCGCAATTTTTCGGGCAGTTTTTATTAATGTTTCTGCCCTTAATTTATTGGTTGCGGTGCGAACATCGATAATAAATTCGCAATAATCGGGAATATTATTGCCTTGCCGACCGATTTGACCGTTGCCAAGATTTAAACCGCCGTTAATACTCGCCAAATTAATACTGGAATTGCCTACAAACTTGTCAGTAAATTTGGCAACCTCGTCTCGTAAAGCCTCAAAAATTACTTGTGAACCAATAATGGCGTTATTGCCGTTTTCCGGTCGGGAAGCGTGACCAGTCTTTCCGGTAACAGTAAATTTAATTTCAATTAATCCTCGGCAACCATTGCGAATTTGATTATCCGACCCTTCGCCAATAATTAACTTAGGTTTTATTTTGTTTTTATATTCGGCAATAAATTTATTCATCCCTAAAAAGTCGTATTCTTCGTCAATATAAAATAGCCACATGACGCCTTTAGTTTTAACCTTGGCAATTGTTGATAACATGCAAGCGATCGTGCATTTCATATCAGACGAGCCAAGACCGTAAAGTTTATTATCTTTTATAACCGGCATGTTTAATTTACCTTTTGGTTCTACTGTATCAATGTGCCCGCACACAAGAAGTTTTGTTGGAAAACCGTCAGTTGCAACAACATTAAATCGACCATCGCAAACGGGTTGTTTAACGACTTTTAAACAATTGAATTGTTTCAAATAATCAAAAATAAATTCTCCAACTTTTATTTCATTAGAACCTTGTCCCACATAAGAGGGGATAGAGACCAATTGTTTTGTTAAATCAGTTAAATTCATAAGGGTGGCGGACGGGAGTTGAACCCGCCAGAATCCGGTTCACAGCCGGATGTCTCAACCGCTGGACTTCCGTCACCATTTTGGAGTGTCAAAAAAAGA
>CAYHSW010000025.1:5685-8830 GCA_964359405.1 uncultured Gammaproteobacteria bacterium
GCCGGATGTCTCAACCGCTGGACTTCCGTCACCATTTTGGAGTGTCAAAAAAAGAGTCAAGAAGATTGCTTCGTTTCACTCGCAATGACAATAAAAAAACTCAACCAAAAAGTTGAGTGTCGTATGAAACGATTCTCCTGGCTCCAATTTCTCGACACCAGTTGTTAGATTTTTACAGTTAAACTTCTGTATCCCATTTTGGGGATCAGCTCCCGAATCGTGACTTCGGTTAGGCGCTTTTAATTAAATTGTAGGTTAATTGTACAACAATAATAATTATTTTGCAAGTAACGGATTCTGGACTGCAGCCAGAATGACGGGGAAGGTATCGAAGCCATTAACAAGCCGAGGGCTTGCTAGCTCAATTATTGAGGAATAATCAGGGTCTTCAGGGAAGTTAGGGGAGTTTGGGGTTTGAGATAATAACCATAAATAATTAAGTTGTCGCCGGGTTTGATGTCGGAATATTTGGATTTAATAATGGCTCCGGCTGTCGCGGTTTGGACTACTGTTGTCCTGTCAATTTCCGCGTCTTTATCCATTAAGGTATAAATATTTTTTTTAGGATCAATATTCGTGACTTTGCCGGAAACTAACAGTCTTTGGACTTTGGAAATAACCTGCCGGGCGGTAATTTCCCCCGTTCCGGTGTCGAGCGTTCCGATGACCGCGACATCATCTCCTTTGATCAGATTTTTGAAATCAATTACCGACCGGGTCCCTGACTTTATTTTGTAATAGGTCGTGACTTCGGAAACAACGATCTTAGTGTCACCGATAAAAAATGTTTTGGTGCCGATGGAGGTTATTTCTCCGGCCGCGGTTTTTTTCAGGCTTTGAGCCAGAGTTGCGACTTTAGTTGCCACCCGGTCAAGTAACTCCTGTGATGCCGACGGAGTGGAAACAGCAAGTAATAATGCAAATAATATATTTATCATTGTTGTGGAATTTCTAAAATTATTTGTTTTTTAGCAAGTTGTAAAGTGCCGCGTTCGTCAATAATTGAGGCGGTGACGGTGTTTTCCCCGTCTTCGATCTTTAGTTTGGCCATAAACTGCCCGTTGGCATCGGCTTTAATTGTTTTCTCATCAGCGGGCGTCGTTAATATCACCGTGACATTGGGAGCGGTTTTACCTGCGATGTTAACCGGACTCTCTGAAACGACATCGCCGTCAGACGGGGAGTCAATTGTAATCAGGGTGGTTAGGGTAGTTGGGGGGGTTGGGGTTGGGAAAGTTTGAGAGGTTGGGGAAGGGGGGGGAGTTTTTGGCCGCGAAACCCAGAAAAAAATGCCACCGGCAATAATGATCCCGGCCGTAATCCCGATTCCCGCGGTGATGAACTTTTCATTCATGTGTTGTGATATTAGTTTGCAATTGATCTATTGTCAAGAAATCATTATTGGGTTATAAACAATTTATGGAAATAACTCACCAAAATAATCTTAATTTTAAAATAAAAGGCAAAAATGCCCAAGTGATTCTGGACACGGCCAGAATGACGGTTGATGATTTTGAAATTTCCGGACCGGGGGAATATGAGGTCAAGGGAGTAACGGTTTTGGCCATAAAAGATGACGCAAAATTAGTTTTTAGGGTTAAAATCGACAATGTTATATTTTTATACCCCGGTTGTCTGAAAGAGGAAATTGACGGGGTTGATGTTTTATTTACCGATAATTCTGAAATAGTGTCTAAAATCGAGCCTAAAATGGTTATTCCCATGGGGGAGGAAGAACAGGTTAAAAAAATTATTAAAGACCTGGGGAAAGAGGGCCTTTCTAAACTGCCGAAACTTTTGACTTCCGCCGATAAATTACCCGATTTATTGGAAGTCATATGGCTATAATTAAAATTCCCCCTCATTCTAAAGACGCGGAACAATCCGTCCTCGGAGCGATAATGCTAGACCGCGACGCTATTGCCGAAGTGGCCGGGTTTTTGCGGCCCGAATATTTTTATGATCTGGCTAATGGTTTGATTTACGGCGCGATGCAGGCATTATTTGAAGAGAGAAAACCGATTGATCTTGTCACCATAAAAGAAAAATTAAAAGAACAAAAAAAACTTAAAGATATCGGCGGAGTCGAATATCTCTCGGATTTGGTCAATAAAGTTCCCACGGCGGCACATGTTGAGGAATACGGGCGGATTATTAAGGATCATTTTGCCAAAAGAAGTTTAATAAAAACCGCCGCGGACATGACGGACTCGGCCTTTGATGAAGCGCGGCCGCTGCGGGAAGTCCTGGACGCCGCGGAACAGCGGATTTTTGCCATTTCCCAGGAAAGTCTGCAGCGAAATTTTATTCCGATGAAAGATATTCTGGCGGCGAGTTTTGACCGGCTCGACGAGTTGCAAAAAAGAGGCGCCAGCGGTTACCGAGGTATCCCCACCGGATTTCGCGACCTTGATAATTTATTGGCGGGGATGCAGGATTCCAATTTATTAATTCTGGCTTCCCGTCCCGGGATCGGGAAGACGGCGATTTCTTTAAATATTGCTTTACATGTTGCCTCCAAAGAAAAGATGCCGGTGGGGATTTTCTCACTGGAGATGTCGCAGGAAGAGTTGGGGGATCGGTTATTGGTGACACAGGCGGATATAGATGCCTGGAAATTAAAAACGGGGCGGTTGGAAGATGAGGATTTTGATAAATTGCAGGAAGCGATGGGGGTTTTGGCCGAAGCCCCGATTTTTATTGATGATACGCCGGGAATAAATATTATGGAGATGCGAACCAAGGCCAGAAGGTTGCAGGCGGAGCATGGTTTGAAATTTTTAATTGTTGATTATTTGCAGCTTATTGATGCCGGCCGGAAGTTTGATAACCGGGTTCAGGAGGTCTCCATTGTTTCGCAGGCGCTTAAAAATATCGCCCGGGAACTTAAAATTCCGGTTTTGGCTCTGGCTCAGTTGTCCCGGGCGGTTGAGAGCCGGGAGAAGAAGATTCCGCAATTATCTGATCTTCGGGAGTCGGGGAGTATCGAACAGGATGCTGATGTGGTTATGTTTTTAACCCGGGTGGATGATGATCTGGCGCCAAAAGACACCGGTAAAATATTGACAAAAATGATTATTGCCAAACACCGAAACGGCGCTCTCGGCGAATTTGACTTCATGTTCACCGGTTCCAAACTTCGGTT
>CAYHSW010000026.1:0-6548 GCA_964359405.1 uncultured Gammaproteobacteria bacterium
TTCTTCTGTTGTCAAACCATCTGATTTTGGCGCCTTCTCCGCCCACCACTTATGCATTGTTTGATGTTATCATTTAATTATGTTAAAAACAAAACGTAAAACTAAAAAAATCAATAAAACTAAGAGGAAATATTCCCGCGAAGAAATTTATAAAGATTATTTAGATTACAAATTTCCAATTTTGAGAACAAAACAAAAAATTATTGATTTAAAAAATTAAACCCCGAGTTTCCCAAATAAATTTCTTGCCTTTTTTGCAAGCGTATGGGGTGAGACATTCAATGCATGAGCCGCTCCCCCTTTTGAATTGCTCTGTCGAAGAACCTCAAGGGCTTGCCATTGTTCTTCAGTAATTTCCGGAGACTCCGGCTTAGCAGCTAATTCAAAACCTTTTTGTGCTCTTTTGGCCATTTCTAAAATATTCATATTATTTCTTACTCACCTTCTTTACTCTCGGCGCTTTAAATTGTGCGAGGCAGGAAGCGCAGGCTTTGACGGATTTGATAACCCCTTTTATTAAAACCCGGCCTTTGTGCAGGTTGGGCCGAAAAATTTTTAGAGTTTTGGAAGCGCGTTTTTCCCACAACCCGGAATGTTTATGCCGGATATTATGCCCGTACATGACTCCCTTGCCGCAAACATCACATTTCACCATATGGTAGAATTATACAATGTTTCTTGTCCAAATAGCAATACTAATTTATTCGGTCATCTTGCATGAGGTCGCCCATGGCTTTATTGCAGACAAACTTGGAGACCCAACGGCAAGACTTTATAAAAGACTGACTCTAAATCCTCTCCCGCACATTGATCCTTTATATACTATTTTATTACCATTAATTTTAATAATTACCGGCGCCGGAATAATTTTCGGGGCGGCCAAGCCTGTCCCCATTGACCCGTATAATTTTCGGGACAAGAAAAAAGACACCGCTATCGTAGCCCTTGCCGGGCCGTTAACGAACATTTTAATTGCCTGTTTATTCGCGCTTTTATTTAGGATATACCCCAATGATATTTTTATTTCCGCGATCCAATTAAATATTGGTTTGGCGGTTTTTAATTTAATCCCCATCCCCCCGCTTGACGGTTTTAAAGTCCTGGCCGGAATAATGTCCGACAACGTTGCCAACATGATGTATAAAATGGAAAACTACGGGTTAACTGTCGTTTTTATGCTCTTGTTTTTCTTCCCGCAAGTAATTTTCGCCTTTACCCGGCCGATTACCCAGTTTCTGTTTAGACTTCTGTTGCCATGATTGTCATTTATTGGTGGTTCATTTTATTTTTGTTTAACCTCCCCGCCCTGGCCCTTGGCCAAAGATTATTTAAAGACCTCCCTGACCGGGGGTACGCTCTGATTAAAGTTTTGGGGCTAGCCGTTGTTTCTTATTTAATCTGGCTTTTATCTTCTTTGCATCTTTTAGCGTTTACGCAAATAAATATATTAGTAGTTTTTCTGGGGTTAAGTTTTATAAACGTGTTGTTAATTAAAAAAGAGAAATTTTTTTCTAAAATTATTATTTTTGAGGAGTTGTTATTTTTTGTCGGGCTGGCCGGCTGGTCGTATGTCCGTATGTACAAACCGGAAATTTTTGGTCTGGAAAAGTTTACTGATTTTGCGTTGGTTAACACCGCGTTCCGCAGTAATTTCATGCCGCCTCTTGACCCCTGGCTCGCCGGTCATACTGTTAACTATTATTATTTTGGCCAATTTGTGACAGCAATGCTGGCAAAGTTTTCGAATATTGGTCTGGGCACAGTTTATAATTTAATGATTGCCACTCTTTTTGGCTTAACTTTTTCCGGAGCTTTTTCCATTGTTTATAACTTAACCAAAAAAATAAGAGCCGGCATCCTGGCCGGATTGCTTTTGACTCTTGGCGGCAATCTGCACACCATTTATGCTTTTTCCGATTGGAATAAATACTGGTACCCGTCCGCCGTCCGGTTTATTCCATTTACGATCACGGAATTCCCGGCGTACTCATTTGTTGTCGCCGATCTCCATGCCCATCTTCTCGACATTCCCTTCGTTTTATTAATCATCACCTTTGTTTTAACTTTTAAACCCAAAATGTTAAACTTTTTAACTCTCGGTGTCGTCCTTGCCATGATGTTGATGACCAACTCCTTAGATGCCCCAATATATGCAGGATTATTATTCTTAGTCTTACTTCCTAAATATCGATTAATGAGTATCATTTATACTCTTATCCCGGTAATTCTTATGTATATACTTTCCCTGCCATTTATTCTGAACTTCACTCCTTTTGTGTCCGGGATAAGACTTAATAACATCGCTCATTCCCCAATTGAGATGTTTTTAATTCTCTGGGGGTTTCCCTTGCTTATTTTTGGGATTTATTTTGTCAAAACGCCAAAAAATTGGTTCGTTACCGCCGGTATTTTATTGGTGTTAGGATTAATAGTTTTTCCCGAAATAGCTTATTTTAAAGATATTTACCCCACGTATTTTAGAGCCAACACGATGTTTAAACTCGGCTACCAAGCCTTTATTATCTTTTCCCTCCTGGCTCCTTACATAATTTTTAATTGTAAAAAACGGCTGGTCTTTTTGCCCTTTTTATTTTTGATTTTTCTCTATCCCCTGTTCTCTCTCCCCTCTAACTATGGTTTTAAATACAACAAACCAACAACTCTTGATGGTTTGGCTTATATGCAACCGGAAGATCTCGCCATTGTTAACTGGCTAAATAAAAATGTCCTCGGACAACCGGTCATTGTTGAGGCCGTCGGCGAAAGCTATTCCAATTACGCTCGGTTTTCGACCAACACCGGACTACCAACTATATTGGGTTGGCCCGGGCATGAATGGGGTTGGCATCTTGGTCCGGAAATTCTTGGCACCCGCCGTGATGACGTGCGCCAAATTTATGAATCCGCCGACCCGGCCCTTTTATCAAAATATAAAGTTGAATATATTATTGTCGCCTCTCTTGAACGAAAAGACTATAAAATAAATGAGGAAAAATTCAGTAAAAATTTTAAGTTAATTTTTCAAACTGGCACAAGCAAAATATATAAGCTATAATAAGTCGTGTCGCCGAGGTGACAGAGCGGTCAAATGTACGAGACTGTAAATCTCGCGTTCGAAAGGGCTACCCAGGTTCGAATCCTGGCCTCGGCACTATTTGGGAAATTGCGAAATCATGTTCTATAATCTAAAATTAGAAATTATGAAATATAAAAATATTCTTATTAGTCTAGTCTTCGGATTTTTAGTTTGCTCTTCTTTTATTAAATTTCTGCACAGTGATGTTTTTGCATCGACAGTTAATCCAGATAAAATTTTCAGCATCTCTGGCACTATTGAATTTGGGAACGATACGGGGAAACTTTTGCCTACATTTTCCTATAACAGTACGGTTTCAAATGACTTAAAAAGGGGGGAATATTCAGTAGAGCTTCTTGGTCGTGATGATTCAGTGTTATTTAAGCAAGATTTTCAACCGGCGCAAATCGTGGCACAGTATAATGTTCCAAAACAGTCTCTTTATACAAAGATTCTGAGCTTTCTTTGTAAGATAAGTTTACTAAATAGGTTTAATATTACTTGTCCTTACGTCGATTCGGCCTTGGGTGCTGGGGGATTCGTTTTTAAACTTCCCTATATTGATGGCACAACTACTATCCGGCTAAAACATGGTTCGAAAATATTGGATCAGTTACAACCGGGTTCTAATTTCCCTTCAATCAAAATTAACCCTATTGCCACAAGACAACTCCCAACTGCGGGAGAATTTAAATTTTCCTGGTCTACAAATGATATTGATGGCGATAAATTGTATTATTTGGTACGCATTTCCAATGATAACCAAAAAACTTGGAAAATTATCAGTAGCGGCGTGCCCTATCCACAGTTATCTTATGATGTTTCACGGATACCAAAATCAGACGGTATCTTTTTTCAGGTTCTGGCATCTGACGGAATAAATACCTCTTCAGATATGGTTGGTCCATTTAGCGCCTCAGTAAAAATGCCTATGGCGCAAATAACAAATCCCAAAGACGGTGATTCGATACAGCAGGGTTATCCCGTTATTCTATTGGGTTCTGGGAATAGTCCCGAAGAAGAAAGTACAATTCCTGATGAACGGCTTACCTGGAGTTCAGATATAAGTGGTATTTTAGGGAATGGCCAAACATTACAAGTAGAAAAGCCGTTATCAAAAGGTAAGCATGTAATTACGCTTTCCGTGATTGATAAATATGGTAATAAGGGTTCAGCTAGTGTTAATCTGATAATTAATTAGGAATTTATCAGCTCTTTGGGGTTCATAATTTTTGCAGGTTTAACAAAGTTTCGAGCTGAATCTGTAAAAAAATGCTTTTGATCGAGAGTAACAATTACATTTGCTTTTGAAATTTTCCCCTCGGCTAGAATTATCGCATCTTTATCAACAATCACTTTTTTAGATTCCAAAATAAGTTTATCATCGGGATTTTGTTCCAGTATTGCCATTTTGGCAACTAACATAAAAAACCTGTCCAAATAATAGTTTTCTAGTTTTTCCCGAACATTTCGCTCGACTTCAGTAAGGACAATTCTTGATGTTTGAAGTTTAAGTTTTTTTAATGTAAAAAGTTTCGCCGATCCACCTGTTTGCGACAAGGTGGCCGCAAAAAGCACGGAAGAATCTACAAAAACGCTTATATTTTGTCGTTTGCGAGCCATTCGTCAATTTCCACTTTATCAAAAGATCTTGTATAAGGCAATAATTTTTCGTTTATGTAAGTTTTTTGCAAAATTTTACCAACCATTTCTTGTATTCTTGTTAAATATTCAATATCCACAATCGCCGCTTTTGGTAACCCCCCTTTTGTCAAAACGAAGTAAGTATTTTTATTAGTTTTTTCAACTAAATCGCCAAGACGACCGCGGGCTGTCGTCACCGGAATAATATTATTTGTGGGTACTGAAAGTAAATTTCCATCCATAACGAAAGTTTAACACATGTACATTATTATGTCAAGTATTATGTACGTGCCTAAATTAATCATTGACATCCTAAAAATAATTTCTATTATTAATTGATGTTAAAAAATTCTGCCCCCGGGGGACTAAAATTCTCCGTGTCAAATCATCTCAAAAAACTGGCGAAAAAATCACCGGCGGTGCATCGCGAGTTTTATCCGTCACCCGAAGAATATAAATGCACTATCAATTCTTATGACGATCCCCTGGCCGAAGACGAACATCAGGTCACCCGGGGCATGGTTTACAAATACTCCGGCCGGGTGTTAATTTTACTCACCATGTCCTGCGCCGCCTATTGCCGCTTTTGTACCCGCCGCCGCCGGGTGTCAGATATTACCGGAGGTCTTGTTACCAGATCGGATATTTCGGCCATGGAAAAATTTCTTCTTTCGCACGGAGAAATTAATGAGTTAATTTTTTCCGGCGGCGACCCCCTAACCGCTCCGGACCTCTTGATATATGCACTTAAAAAATTTTCTAAATTAAAACAAATTAAAATTCTGCGAATCCATACTAGAATTCCCGTTTCCAATCCGCGTCTTCTAACCGCTAACCCCTATCTGCTAACCGCTATTAAGAAAATCAAGCAACCCGTTTATGTTTCCGTCCACTTTGAACACCCGGATGAACTGACCCCCGAAACTATCGATGCCGTTAACAAATTAAGAAAAGCCGGAGCAATCTTATTATCCCAATCTGTTTTTCTCAAAGGAGTCAATGATGATTACCAAGTTTTGTTTAATTTATTTAGCCGACTTTCAGAATTGGGTATTCGCCCATACTATATTTATAGATGTGATCCGGTAAAAGGCGCCGAACATTTTATTGTTGATTTTGAAAAGGAGATAGAAATAATGACCAAATTACGATCCACTTTATCCGGCATCGCCTGCCCATTATATTGTATCGACGCTCCCAACGGCGCCGGTAAAATCCCCGTGCCATTAAATTTTTGGCAATTTGAAAAACGAAGTTTCAGAGATTATAACAACAAAATCTTATCCCCAGACCTTAGCTGCAGCGACTCATTGGATATATAATGGAAACATGGGCTCCAATTTTCATAATTAATAAGGCCAGACACTTCTTCCATGTTTAAGATAATATTCATCAAAAACGGCCATATCTTTTTTGTCTAAATTAAAATAATTTCTCCATTTTTCCGCTGATTTCAAATATGTCCAGCCGCGCAATTTATTCATCGTTTCAATAATAAGTTCTTTTGGAAACCTTTTTAATAACCACTTCTCTGAATCGGGTGTACCCACATCCAATATCCGTAAAATTACATGATAAGGATATTTCGAAGGATCCAATTTCGAGGCGTTACTATCCCAAAAAAGCCAATAAAATTTTTTTGGTATATGCTTAGGTAGGTTCATATGCTAAAATTGTATAATAAATAAGGAAATTTTGCCGGGATGGCTCAGTTCCCGACGGCCGTCGGGATAAAGTCCGAGCGAGCGAAATTTTGCCGGAGTGGCTCAGTGGCAGAGCGAGTCATTGGTAATGACTAGGTCCCGGGTTCGATCCCCGGCTTCGGCTC
>CAYHSW010000026.1:6558-8524 GCA_964359405.1 uncultured Gammaproteobacteria bacterium
AAAAAAGGCAAAATTTCGAACTAATTATAAAACCGCGAGTCATGGCCCGCAACGAGCTAAGCGTGTGAGGACCGCAAGGTTCTCGAGCGTAGCGAGAGGTTCTTATTGGTAATGACTAGGTCGAGGGTTCAATTCCCTCTCTCGGCTCCCTTGCCCCTCAACAATAAAGCACGCGGGCATACACGAAGTGCATGACGCGTACTGAAATTGTGGGGGGTTGACAGACCTATAATAATTGGTATAATTTAAACAGATCGTTAGAGAAGGGCTTAAATCGACTCTACTCGAAAATCCGCGCTATTTTGGCGTGGATTTTTTTGTTAGGAGGTGAAAAGTTATGATAATGACACCAGAACATTTCTGTAAAGGACCGGGTAAAGATAGTAAAGGCCAACCTTTATCACCAAATCCAAAAGTTGAGCAGCGACCGACACAAAGAGGTCGAGGGGATAAACGCGGCAGTGGCAAGGGGAAGAGATAAAATAAACTTGCTTTCGTTTGCTATAATAAATGTAAGAAACGGTACTTTGGGAGTTGCGGGGGAAAGTTTTTTCCCGGGCATTTTTCGCTCGCGCTTTACAAGGGCCGTTTCAATGCTCTCTTAGCGAGTTTACGAGCTTAGAGAGCATTGCCTCGCCGAAGTCCGCAAGACGAAGGCGGGCAACATAGGGTATAATAAACATATGATTAACTGGTCAACTGACGAGAAAAAATTTAAGAAAAATGATCCTGAAGGATATAAATTGTGGCGTGTCACCCAGCTTATTAATTATGGCCTTGATGGTGAAAAAATCAGCAGGTCTTTCTTAAAAAGAATGTGGGTTGAAATTAAGGCACGCATTGATCCGGATAAAGCAGTATACTTAGAATATCTTTTATGGAACAAAAATCCCTCCTCACTAAGTTCCAACAAAAATTACTGGCAATAATTATTGCCGAGCCATATCTCATAAAAAACTACTATTGGACCGGCGGAACGGCTCTCACTGAGATTTATCTTCGCCACCGAGAATCGTATGATATTGATTTATTTACAGAAGATTCGGAGGTTCATCTCCCCAGTATTTCCAAATTCATCCATAAAGCAATGAACCTTCTTAAGGCCAAAGACGTCAAACACACTCACTATTATGGTCTGGAATCATTTACTTTTATTTTGCCAGGCGACAGTGAGTTAAAAATTGATTTTAACTTTTATCCACACTTGCGAATTGAGGTCGGAAAAAAATACCACAGATTAGCCGTTGACAGTTTGATTGACATTGCTACCAATAAAGTTCATACGATTTTTATGCGTCCCCGCGGCCGGGATTATATTGATCTATATTTTATACTAAAACTGCATCCCGAACTTAGTTTGGAAAAATTAATTTCCCTGGCTGATGCTAAATTCGATTGGCATATTGACCCGTTGCAATTAGGTGAACAATTATTGAGAGTTGTAAAATTTACTGAAGAACCAAAAATGTTTTTGCCTTACAAACGACAGGATATGGAAAAATTCATTTTAAATTTAGCCTCTGACTTAAAATCCCAAATTCTGGTAAAATAAGATTGAGTTGCCGGTGTAGCTCAATGGTAGAGCAACTGTTTTGTAAACAGTAGGTTGTCAGTCCGATTCCGACCATCGGCTCAAAGTATGATATAATCAATTTATGGCATTAAAAGACACTACAATTAAATTTGGTCTTATTTGCTCTGCCTGTGGCAGACGCAACTACGTCACCTCCAAAAATAAGATAGAAAACAAAGACAAGATTGTTTTGCAAAAATATTGCCCCAAGTGTAAAAAGCACACTGAACACAAAGAAAACGAGAAGTTAAAGTAGTATAATTGACTCATAGGAGCGTCGTTCAGTGGTAGGACCCATCTCTCCAAAAGATGTGACGAGAGTTCGATTCCCTCCGCTCCTGCTTTAACAATTCGTGCTCAAATAACTATATCAAACAATCTCATAGCTAGCCA
>CAYHSW010000027.1:0-8318 GCA_964359405.1 uncultured Gammaproteobacteria bacterium
TTGTCCGGCAAAATGTACTTCGCCAAAACCCTCGCCGAACACAACCAAAACATTGCAAAATATTTGAATAAATGATTGCTTCTTGACAAACCTTAGGTTTTTATGCATAATAACCTTATGCTTTTACCAACATCTCAAAACGTTAAAACCGTGACTGATTTACGCGAGGATACCCTTGGGGTTTTGCGTGACGTCCAAAAATTCGGTCTGGTTTATTTATTCCAGCATTCCGATCCCAAAGCTGTGGTTATCTCTATGGACGAATTTTCCAAATTACAAGAGGCTTATGAGGATTATATTGATAATAAAGATGCTGTAGAATTGGAGAAAGAGGACACAAAAGATGCTGTTGAATTTAAGACTATTGCTGATAAATACTTAAAGGGTGTATAAAGTTTTTATTACCAATAAGGCGGAAAAACAACTTGACCGGCTAGATAAAGCAGATGCGCGTGATATCAGTAAGAAAATTTTAGAACTTGACTTCCCGTTTGCCTCTAATTTTGATATCCAGAAAATGGTTGACCCTCAAAAAATGTATCGACTTCGTGTTGGTAAAGCAAGGATAATTATGAAAATATCAGACGCTGAAAAAAGAATTTACATTGTAAAAATCGGTTATCGTGGTGCCGTTTATGGGTAAATAAATTAACATTTCCTCGCGCGGCCGCGCATAAACATGTTAATTTCGAGCTTAATTGCAAGGTCGGACCTTGCAATGTCAATTTAATATTCACTACATTAATACGTAATATTGTAGTGAAATTAATCAAATTCAAAGATGTTTTAATGTGGCGTAATGGATTCTGGACGCGGCTCGCCTCGCGTCGAAGCGGGCCAGAATGACCCGTAAAACTGATAGTTGCAAGATAAAAAATTCGTGTTAAAATGAGAGGGTAAGTTAATAAATTTTTAGGCGTACAATTTAAAAGTACGCTTTTGTTTGTCGTTTTCCAACCCAATGACAAAAAAAGCCGATCATATTAATAATTCCCCGCCTCGCCTCTATTGGGGCAAAACGTATTCTAACGTCCCAAAGCTCGATTTTGTCGGTTCTCATTTGGAATCATATAACGAATTTTTAAACAAGGGGATTGACACCTTAATTTCGGAAATAACTCCGGTTGATGACTTTACCGGCAAAAACTGGACGTTGTCCTTTGCGGGTCACAGTTTCGGTATCCCGAAATTAACTGCCCAAACGTGCCTTGTCAAAGGCCTTACTTACCACATGCCTCTAAAAGTGACCGCGACTTTAACCAATAAACAAACCGGTGAGAAGACGACCCAGGATGTTTTTATGGGGGATGTCCCGGTTATGACCCCGCAGGGAACATTTGTGGTCAACGGGATTGAAAGATGTGTTATTAATCAGTTGGTTCGTTCCCCCGGAGTTTATTTTCTTGGAGATGTTGACCCCGTTACCGGGAGAACCCTTTATTTTGCCGAGGTCCGGCCCATGCGCGGATCCTGGTTGGAATTTCAAATCAGCCGGGGAAATGTTGTTTCCGTCAGAGTTGACAGACGCCGGAAATTTCCTATCACCACATTTTTAAGAGCCCTTGGGTTTGGCAGCAATGAAGAAATTTTGAAAGCCTTGTCGCAAGTCGTCGAAAAACATCCGGAGGTTTCCGTTTATTTGGAAGCCACTTTCAAGAAAGATGCGACTCATGGTTCCGCTGAAGCGACAATTGAAATTTATAAAAAAATGCGCCCCGGCGAACCGGCAGTTTTAGAGACGGCCCAGGATTTTCTGCGGAATTTATTTTTTAATGTCCGCCGTTATAATTTAGGCAAAGTCGGACGGTATAAAGTTAATAAAAGGCTCGGTCTAACGGGTGAAAATAAAGAAGAAAATTGGATTTTGACCAAAGAAGATATTTTGGAAACGGTCAAATACCTCCTATTATTACAGGTCGGGGTTGGGGAAGTGGATGATATTGATCATCTGGGCAACCGAAGACTTCGCCGGGTCGGAGAATTGGTCGGTCAGGCGGCCTTTAGAGTTGGGCTTTTACGTTTGGAACGGGCCATAAAAGAAAGAATGTCCATGTTGGATGTAAAAGCCGGCAAGGCGATGCCCAATCAGGTGGTCAATGCCCGGCCGATTATTTCCGCGATCAACGAATTTTTCCGGACCAGCCAGTTGTCATCGATTTTGGACCAGACCAATCCCCTTTCCGAGGTGGATAATTTACGCAAATTGTCGGTTATGGGCACCGGGGGAATTTCCCGCGAGCGGGCCAGTTTTTCCATCAGGGATATTAATGCCAGTCAGTATTCCCGGATTTGCCCGGTTAAAAGTCCGGAGGGTCCGAACATCGGCTTGGTTACTTTCTTATCTTTATATGCCCAAATTGACGAGTACGGCTTTTTATTGGCGCCGTACCGTAATGTCAAAACGGGGGAAGTAATTTATTTTTCCGCCGATGACGAGAGAAATCACAAAATCACCCACGCCACGGCCAATTTAAAGGAAGACCGGGTCCCGGTCAGATACAAGGGGGAGTTTATTGAGGTTCCCTCAAAAGAGGTGGAATATGTTGATGTTACCCCGCAACAAGTGGTCGGAGTGGCGGCGGCTTTGATTCCGTTTTTGGCTCACGATGATGGGATCCGGGCCTTGATGGGTTCAAATATGCAGGCTCAAGCCGTTCCCCTGGTTGCCCCGCAGGCGCCGGTCGTCGGGACGGGAATGGAAAGCGCGGTTTCGGAGGCTATGGGTTGGATGACCCGGAGTTTAGTCTCCGGCACGGTTGATTATGCCGATGCCAACAAAGTGGTTATTAAAACGGACAAGGGAGAAAAAGAAAGTTATTTTGTGACTAAATTTAAACGGACTAATCCCAACGGAACTTGCTATAACCAACGGGTGATGGTGGCCACGGGAGACAAAATTAAAAAAGGAGATATTTTAGTTGACGGCCCGGCCACCGTTTCCGGAGAACTTTCTTTGGGGACCAATTTGACGATCGCGTATATGCATTACGACGGTTACGGCTATGAAGACGCGATCGTTATTTCCGACCGGGTGGTCAAGGATGATGCTCTGACAAGCATTCATATTGAGGAATACACCGCGGAAGTTGTCGACACCAAACTCGGACCGGAAGAATTGACCAGGGATATTCCCAATGTCGGAGAAACGGAGCTTGCCAATCTTGACGAGTCCGGAATAATTGTTCCCGGAACCCAAGCCGGACCAAATGATATTTTAGTAGGAAAGATCCAGCCCAAAGGGGAAACAGAGCTTTCTGCGGAAGAAAGATTGCTCCGGGCAATTTTCGGAGAAAAAGCCCGGGAAGTAAGAGACACATCTCTTCGTATGCCGCACGGAGAATATGGCACGGTCATTGAGATTTCCATGTTAGATAAAGAAAAGGGTGACGAATTAACCCCCGGTGTCAACAAATTAGTTAAAGTAAAAGTGGCAGAAATTCGGAAAATAGAGGTCGGAGATAAAGTTAAAGGTCGCCATGGGAATAAAGGAATTATTTCTAAAATTGTTCCGGCAGCAGATATGCCTTATCTAACTGATGGCAGCCAGGTTGACATTATCATCTCTCCCCTTTCGGTCTTGGGCCGGATGAATCTCGGGCAGATTTTGGAGGCGCATCTGGGTTGGGCGATGAAAAAAACCGGACAGAAAGTCGCCGTGCCGGTTTTCGAGCAGGTTTCCGAGCAGACACTGGTTGATTGGTTTAAAAAAGCCGGTCTTCCCGATGACGGCAAGGTGACGGTTTATGACGGTCGGACCGGTTTGCCGTTTGAACAAAAAGTCGTTGTCGGGTCATCTTATATTTTGAAACTTCATCACATGGTTGAGGATAAAATCCATGCCCGGTCTACCGGTCCATACTCCCTTGTCACCCAACAGCCGCTCGGGGGTAAGGCGAGAATGGGCGGTCAGAGATTGGGAGAAATGGAAGTTTGGGCGTTGGAAGCACACCGGGCTGCCTATACTTTACAGGAGATGCTGACGATAAAGTCAGACGACATTGTGGGGAGAGCCAAGGCTTTTGAAGCAATTGTTAAAGGCGTGGACATCGTCCAAACGACAGTCCCGGAATCGTTTAAAGTTTTAGTCAAAGAATTGCAAAGTCTGGGTTTGAACGTGGTTCCCGTCGGCACCGTTTCGCAACCCGTTCAAGTTGTGGACGAGGCGGTTCAAAAAGAAGCCAAGCAGCTGGAGCAGGAACTGGAGGCTGTTGTTGTGCCCACGAATGAGTTAAAATCCGAAGGTCCGATGGAAATTGAAGAACATGAATAGTAATAAACCGGTTGTCGATTTAATAAACAATGTCATAGACTTTAAAGGTCTAAAACTTTTGCTGGCCTCGCCGGAGATTATTGCCGCTCTGTCTCATGGTGAAGTCACCAAGCCGGAAACCATAAATTACCGAACATTGCGCCCGGAAAAAGACGGGCTTTTCTCGGAAACAATTTTTGGCCCGACCAAAGACTGGGAGTGTTATTGCGGCAAGTACAAGCGGATCCGTTACCGGGGAATCATCTGTGACAAATGCGGGGTGGAAGTGACGCAAAGCAAAGTTCGGCGCGAACGGATGGGCCATATTACTTTGGCTGTTCCCTGTGCCCATGTCTGGTATTTCAAAGGTGTGCCGTCAAAAATTTCCCTCCTTTTGGATATCTCTTCCCGGTCTTTAGAGAATGTTATTTATTTTGCCTCTTATCTGGTTTTGTCTGTCGAAGAAGAGAAAAAAGAGGGAATTTTGAAAAAATTAAAAGTCACTATGGAAGAAAGAAAAGAATCTTTGGCCAAAGATTTTGACAAGATGGTGTCTGACGAAGAGAAAGACGCCGCTCAAAAAATTGCCGATGTGGAGAAGAAATTAAAAACCAAAGAACAAATTGACCTCGCAGTGGAAGAAATAAAAGTCGGCAGCAAACAAAGATTGATGCGTTTAAACGAACAAAAAACCAACGAACTAAACAGGCTTGACGAGATTTACAAAATGTTAAACGAGCTGGTCAAAGGGATCCGGCCGATGACACAGCTGACAGAAGAAGAATACATAAAACTTGATGAATATGAAGCTTCTGATTTTATCCGCGTCGGGATGGGAGCAGAAGCGGTTTTGGAAGTTCTTAAGACTATGGATCTGGACAAAACCGCCGCCAATTTACGCCAGGAAATAACGGAAACAACGGGAGCCCGTTATCTTAAAGCGACAAAGAGGTTGAGAGTTGTCGACGGTTTGCGCCGGACCGGAGTCAAACCGGAATGGATGATTATGACAATTTTGCCGGTTTTACCCCCGGATTTGCGGCCGATGGTTCAGTTGTCCGGCGGCCGGTTTGCCACCTCGGATTTAAACGACCTTTATCGGAGAGTGATTAACCGCAACAACCGCCTCAAGCATCTAATTCATCTCGGAGCGCCGGAAATTATTCTTAGAAACGAAAAAAGGATGTTGCAGGAAGCGGTTGATGCTTTAATTGATGCGTCACAACGGCCCTCTTCCCGGGCCGCGGCTCAGGAGTTGAAATCGCTTTCGGATATGTTGCGCGGCAAGACCGGGCGTTTCCGGCAAAATCTTTTGGGAAAAAGAGTTGATTATTCGGGACGTTCGGTTATTATTGTCGGTCCCCATCTGAAACTTAACCAGTGTGGTCTGCCCAAGGAGATGGCCCTGGAAATGTTTAAACCGTTTGTTTTGCGGGAGCTTATTGTCCGCGGCTTGGCTCCTAACGTCAAATCGGCGAAAGCGGTTTTGGAAAAAAGAATTCCGGAAGTCTTTGACATTTTGGAAGAAATTACCCGCGATCACCCCGTGTTGTTAAACCGGGCTCCGACCTTGCACAAATTGGGAATTCAGGCCTTTTATCCGGTTTTAATTGAAGGGTCGGCGATCCAGTTGCATCCCCTAGTTTGCTCGGGGTTTAACGCTGATTTTGACGGGGACCAAATGGCCGTTCACGTTCCTTTGTCCAATGCTGCCAAGGAAGAGGCCAAAAATTTAATGATGGTCAAACATAATTTATTAAAACCGGCAGACGGTTCCCCGGTGGTTTCTCCCAATAAAGAGATGGTTCTGGGAACCTACCTTTATACCTATATTGATGAAAAATTACCAATGTGCCCGTCGGTTTTCTCGGATTTTTCCGAGACAATTCTTGCCTATCAAAGCCATAAAATAATGATGCGCCAAAAAATCAAGGTTTACTTTAAAGGTCAAATTTTGGAAACAACCACCGGCCGAATTTTATTAAATGAATTACTGCCGGAAAGTCTGCAATATGTCAACGAAACGATGTCGTCTTCACAAATTAAGAAACTTTTAGCTAAGGCGATTGCCACTTGTTCTAAAGATGAAGTCGCCTTACTTGTCGATAATTTGAAGACTTTCGGCTTTTCCGGTTCAACCCGGTCAGGCATTTCCGTGGGGATTTTTGATCTGGTCATGTCCGGGGACAAGGAAGCATTGATTGACCAGTCGGAAGAAAAAGACACGGAAATTGAGTCTAATTTCCAGAATGGGCTGATTACGTCAGACGAGGCCCGGCGGTTAAGTGTTGATAACTGGATTGAAGCGACCGATAAAATAACTGATTTGACTTGGGAAAAATATCCCGGGGATAATCCCGTCAAAGAATTAATATTGTCGGGGGGAACACGGGCCTCCCGGGACACGATCAAACAAATTTCTGGGATGCGGGGATTGATGACTGATCCGACGGGGAAAATTGTTCCCATGCCGACAAAATCTAATTTCAGACAAGGCCTTTCCGTTTTTGAATATGTCACTGGGACGAGAGGGTCAAGAAAAGGATTGGCAGACACCGCCTTAAGAACGGCCGATGCCGGTTATTTGACCCGCCGGTTGGTTGATGTTTCCCACAACGTGATTATCCGGGAGACGGATTGCAAAACAACGGAAGGAATAGAAGTCCAAAGAAATGAGAAACGGTCGGCTTCTTTTGCGCAACGAATTTTGGGACGGACGGAATTGGCAGGCGGAAAAATAATTGATGATAAACGGGTAGCCGAACTTGAAGCGGCCAAAGCGGAATCGGTTATCATCCGGTCGCCGCTGGCTTGTAAATCTAAATATGGCATCTGCGCCGTTTGTTATGGCTTGGATCTGGGAACCCGGGAAATGGTGACTATCGGTACGCCCGTCGGGGTCGTTGCCGCCCAATCAATTGGGGAACCGGGAACCCAATTTACACTCAGGACGAAACATTCCGGAGGGATCGTGGCCTTAGACGTGACCCAGGGTTTACCCCGGATTGAAGAATTATTCGAGGCCAGAAAACCAAAAGTCATGTCGCCGATTGCGGAAATCACCGGTAAAGCGGATGTGACTGAGACCTCGGATGGTTTTAAAATAAGAATTCGTAACACGAACATAAAGCCGCCGGAAGAAAGAGAATATCTTATCCCCTTAACCTCGACTTTGAAAGTTGCCGATGGCGATTTAGTTGCGGCCGGAACCCAGTTATCAAGCGGGTTTTTGGATATTGAGGAAATTCTCGGGATTAAAGGCATGCATGGCGCCCAGCTTTATTTGATCAATGAATTGCAGGCGGTTTACGAATCGCAGGGCATTCCGGTCAACGAAAAACATTTCGAAATAATTATCAGGAAGATGTCTGACAAGGTAAGGATTAAATCCAGCGGTGACACCGTTTTGCTACCCGGAGAATTATTGGAGAGAACTGAATTTGAAGAGGAAAACGCCCGGGTGATGGCGGAAGGCGGAGAACCGGCAACCGCAGAAGTGACAATTCTGGGAGTTTCCAAAGCGGCTCTTTGCACCAGTTCCTGGTTGTCATCGGCGAGTTTTGAACAGACGACAAGTGTCCTGGTTGATGCCTCAATCGGAGTGCGTAAAAATGAAGACCCGTTGATCGGAATCAAAGAAAATGTTATTATCGGCCGTTTGATTCCCACATCTGCCGAAAGGGCCATGCTGGAATAATAAAAATGCCAACAATAAACCAACTTATCAAAAAAGGGCGCAAATCAACCGGGAAAAAGATCCGGGCGACGGCCTTGCGCAAATATTTTAACGCCAGAACAAGAAGAACATCGGAATATTTTGCCCCTTTTAAACGGGGGGTTTGTACCGTGGTTAAAACTATGACTCCGAAAAAACCCAACTCCGCGTTGCGGAAAGTGGCCAGAGTCCGGTTGTCCAATAAGCAGGAAGTGACGGCCTATATTCAGGGGATCGGTCATGAACTGGCGGAACATTCTATTGTTATGATCCGCGGCGGCCGGGTTCGGGACTTGCCTGGGGTTAAATATCACATTGTCCGTGGCAAATTTGACACCACGGGAGTTAAGAATC
>CAYHSW010000028.1:0-8171 GCA_964359405.1 uncultured Gammaproteobacteria bacterium
AATATAGAGGAGATGAAGACGTCAATTATAATGGAAACTGCAAAAGATTTGTTTCAGGAAAATTCAGTTTTAGATCCTGATCCGACGGCTCACAGAGCTGCGCAAACTATTGGCAAAATACTTTTAACCAAATTTCCCAAAACCTGGCCGGAAAAAATACTAAATCTGAACTACTTTACTTTATAACTTTTCCATTTTCTTCTTATAGTTTTCAAACGTACCCAAATTCATGTTGCGGCGTCTTTTGTCAAGAGCCTCAATTTCTTTTATCGGTCGTGGAACTAATTTCCCAAATTCATCTTTATAAAATTGGGTTCCATAAATTTGTTTTTTTCCTAAGCTTACTAATATTCTGTCTGTTAAATACGCAACATTCTTTGTGTCGACGTTTTTTGGTAAAACAGCCTTTTTAATAAGTTTTAAGCATAATTTCTGGAACTTTAAATCACAATCGGCGTGTTGGGCAATAAGCCAGGCATTATTTGAAGCTTTTTTACCAACTAAGCTGGTTGTTGGCCAACCAGACTGTCTAATAATTTTTTTCAGAAGACCGGTATTTTTTATATCAACCGAGGGATCAAAAACTTCGCTTTTGCGCATTTCTTGGTCTTTTCTAGCCATTAAATTGATAATTTTGCTCAACTTCTTGTTGACCATTGGGATTTATTTCTAAAAATACGTATTTATTTTCCGGAGTAAGGATTAAATCAATTGTGCCAAAATTCAACGACAAACTTTTAACAATACCCAAGCATTTTTCTTCAATTTCCCGGGGAAGTTTGCACGCCGAGTGTTTGACATTATCAAAATCATAATGGCGCCAATCATCTTTAGTTTTATCACTATCTTGGGAGTGGATTTCACAGGCAAACACCCTCTCCCCAATAACGGTGACCCTTATTTCTAAAGATTTGGGGATATATTCCTGAAACATCGTGGGGGCGTAGGAAATTTCATCCAGATTGATTAAATCTTTTTCCTCGACTTTATGGGCGTATACAAAATAATAATCATTTTGATATTCAATCTCCCTGGCACCTAAAACTTTATTAATCACTTCACTATTAATTCCTTTAATAAATTTTAGTGCCGCTTCCGGCCTGTTAGTTATCAGAGTTTTGGGGATATCAAAACCTAAAGACGAAGCGATTTTAAGCTGTAACATTTTACTTTCCGCCTTTCTTATTAAAAGGGGATGGTTAACCCATAAACAATCCAGTCTGTTCCAAAGAAAATTTAAAAAGGCCTGCGATTCTTCGAGGGCAAATTTTTTTGCTTGTTCGGTTTGTAAATTACTACTTATCTCCGGGGTAAGGGGTCTTCGATACCAACAGGAGGTTATTTCATTTAAGGATAATGATTTGCCCGAGGGGAAACTAATATCACCGATCTCTAAAATGCCATTGTTCTCGTAACTAAAATTGACTTTTTGTGGAAAGTCCTCCGTATTAAATCTACAAAAGGCCAAATTTCTCTGTTTTAACGTACCAATAACCGCATCTGTATGCGGATCAAGTTTGCTTGTAATGATTAATATCATAATCCCTGAAATTAATCCATATCATTGTCCCCTCCTCCTGCCACCCTGGTCATTGTCAACGTTAAGAAAGTACTACTTCCAAGCCCCAGCCACGTTTCCGGTTTTATGATCATAATTGCCAGTTACGGGAGAGACAAGCCCTCCTTACTATAGGTTCTTGACAAATTAATTTTTTGTGTTATCATACCCTCACTTGCCTCGGGTGCTTGCATCCGAGGCCATTTTTATGCTCATAACATTTAATTTTGCCGGCAATTCTTTTTTAAATTTATTTTCAGGTTTAAATTTTTCCAAATAATTCAAAACCGTTGCTCTTCCCCCTTCGTGAGACAAGCCAGGCGAAAAACGTGTCGGTATAAAAATTGCTTGAGTTTTAATCTCTAATTTTTTAACTATTTCTATCGGATAGACCAAATCCGCATCTCCGGTCATGATCATTATTTGATCGCATTTTTTTAGAAACGCGTTTTTAACAATATCAATAGCCAAGTGGACATCAACGCCTTTTTCCTTTTTAGACGTTTGTGACCTGTGCCCCTTGTAAAAATATAGCCCTCTGACTGATTTTACACCGGTATAAAAGGCCGCTTCGGCAGCCAGCAATTTCTTTTCCTTTTGGCTTTTATCGCGAGGCAACATATACGAACAATAAAAGAAAACTTTGGTGATTTTTTGAACTTTATTTATATCTCTTAAGACATTCTTAAAATGAGGAATATTTTCGCAACCAAAAAGATCCACAAGCCCCATAAACAAATTTGAACCGTCGATAAATAAATAAGTCTTCATCTCAAAAAAAATCCCCCGCCTTTTTGGCGAGGAGAGCGACTTATTACTTAACATCTATATATAGTATCACAGTCTGGCAAGAGAGTTAAATCAGCATCTTTTCAAAAATCTCTGCCTGTTCGAGTTGGTTTAATATCCACCCCGCTGATGCCGAACGGATTTCTGCCGAGAAATTTTATAAAGTACCAATTGCAAAACATCCAATCAAAAGTGGCGTTAAAGGCCACAAACACCGGCCGGTTTTTCCCCGTTTAACTCCAAATTTTCAAGGGATAATTTATTAACCGCCATGGCCTTCTTGTTAAAATTACTGTGCATGCCCCAATCGAAAGCAAACTAAATTCTCCCGGGATCGGACCCGAAGTCTCAATGTCAACAGAAATGAGTCTCCTCGCAATGAACTTGCGAGGTATCATTAGCTCGGATCCTCTTCTTGGAGCTTGCTCATTCCCGCCACGGCGGGATATTCGCAGGTTCAAGAATAAAAATCTCTTCACGAATCATCTTTATTTAATCTATCTAACAAATCAAGCTGCAGCATGGTTCTTTAGATATCGTCCAGAACTTCTTGCCAGATTGGCTTTAGATGAAAAATCCCGGACAAAGTATCGTCCCCTTCAATCTTTTCGGCGGTAATAAAGGTCACGCTTCCGCCAACAAAAAATAATTGACGCAAATATTCGACCTCTGTAAAACACTGATAAGGATGAATATAAACACTCTCGTTTAGCGGATAAAAACCCAGATGTTTAAGTTTTTCGCGGAATAAATCACGCAGCCGCCTTTTATTGTCCGGGACATCAAAAATAACCATCCGCCATTTTCCATCCCATTTCTTGGGTTTTTTTATTTCCATTTCTGAAAATTTATACTGCAATGCTGTCTTGATCCCCTCTTTGGTAATCTCCACCACTTCTTGTCCGTCCTTTTGATAAATTCGCACCAAATTTTTGCTTTTTAATTTTGCCAGTCTTTTTTGAAAATTTCCTTTCTCGTGCGCCCTCACCACAGCGGACATGACTTTCCCCAACCCCGGCATTAGAACAGCCAAACTTAAAACTCCAGCGCCGGCCAATAATAACAATACTTCCTGGGCCAATAAATATTTTTCCGGGTCTTTGTGAAGTTTTGAAAGAAGGGTTTCTTTTTCGGGAGTAAAAATCTTGGTTATCTCCCCAATGTTTTTATCATTTATTTCCAGTGCCGCTTGTTTTATCACATCTTCAGTTTACAAATAATTTATCTAAAATGTCAAGCTGCAACATGAAATTTTAGATATCCGTATTTTATACTCTGGCTCGCCAGACTTCGCGTTTTTTCTCCCAAAAATCCCCCCTCCGGCATAATAATTTGTCCGCATCCTCCGGATGGGCCATCAACATCTCGACCGCAGTTTCAAGAAATATTGTATTTTGTGAACCCTTAATTAAAATCACGTCATCTTTTTTAATAAAATCTTTCAAATAAAGCCCCGCCTCATATGAATTTTCAAAATTCCTGACTTCGACGGGGAAATATTTTTTAGTCAATGGCCCGACGGTAAAAGTTTCATCGGCGGTTTTTAAAGCCTTCTTTGCCACCTCCTCATGCTCCTGTTTTGCATATTCCCCCAATTCCCTCATATCCCCCAATAATGCAATTTTTCTTTTATTCTTATAACTTGCGAGGCTTTCTAACGCCCACAGCATTGAAGATTTTGAAGCGTTGTAGGATGAGTCTAAAATAATCGACTCATTAATTCCCGGAATAATTGTCATTCGTCCCGGAGGCAAGTGAAAGTTGGTCTTTAAAATTTTCTCTGACACAGAAGGGGGAATATTAAATATCTGTGCTACTTGCTTTGCTGCCCAAAAATTTACCTGGGTATCTTTTATATTCAATTTTGCCAGTTCATCTTCGTTTACAATAACCTTATTTATTGCATTATTTACCAATTTTTTCTTCTCAATAATTATTTCTTCAAGATTCTTAAAGTTCTCGCTGTGGACAAGGTGTGCATTCAAAAAGACGCCAACATCGACTTTTTTATTAAAAATTGACAACAAAAAATCCATATTTTTTGGCCATTTTGGAGAATCAATCCCCATCTCCGCCAAATAAATTTCATAATCCGGTGTTTTTCTAAAAAGACTTATTGGCGCTAATAAGACCAATCGCATCCAATCCAAAATCGAATAATTATTTGGACTTAGACCTAAAATATCCAAAGGGATTCCCGACTCGGAATTAGCGTGTTCGCTGTAGTGAACTTTGTATTTTGCCCGCCCTCGGGCGAGGCCCGGGGAAGCAAGAATCGTGTAAATTGCCGCACAGGCCGTGGACTTACCAACACTCCCGGTTACCCCAACAATTTTTGGTTTAATTCTTTGCAACTGTAATTGAGCTAAAAATCGAAAGTAGTAAAGAATTAATAATTTCATTTTTACAACTTGTACTCTCTCCCCCAAACTTCGACTGTAAAATCATCATAGGCGATGTCGGATTTGATAGGAAGGACCATTATTTTAAACGGGATTGTTTCCCCCGGCCGGATCAAATCAGCTTTAAAAGCCTCTTTATTATAGCCGAAAACCCGGCCGTCTTTGTCTTTAATATAGGCATTAACCAGAATATCCGCCACATTCGATTCCGTGGTGTTTATAACCTCTCCTGCCACCACGTAAACATCAACCTTCCGGCCGTCTTGAGCCGTCACTGTTTGAATTTGGGCGCTACGGCTGGCGACTTTTAAGTTTACAGCCGGCCGCAAGGTTTTATCCCCATCCTGCGGTTTTAAAACCACTTCTATCCTTTCCGTTGCCGACGGGGCATCCACGGTAACGTCATACACTCCCCGGGAACCGGGATCGAGACCGTAAAACTCAAAGCTGTCGGAAAAACGGGCGATCTTCTGGGTTTTTAAATTCCCCTCGTTGTCCAAAAACCTGACCACGGGCAAAAAATTATTAACCCGGTTTTTTCCGGGATTGAGCATCTCCCCCATAATTCTTATTCCTGTCAATTGCCCGCTTTCTGACGCCGATTGCGGCTGGGAATAAATCCCGACCAAGTTCGCGGATAAAACATAAATCTGATCATCAAGAAGAGTGCTCGCCCCGGACTGTGGTGGAGAATTTGAAGTTAAATCAACTTTAGGCAAAACCAGCTCTCCGCCAACAATTGAGGGAACGGTAACATCTATATTTTTAATAACTACCGGTTTATCAATTTTATATTTCCAAATAAATAAACCGCCCGTGATGATAATAATTAATAAAACAACAATAACTCTGCGAAGCATAGGGATGTTATATCATTAAAGAAGCGTCTTTACGAGGGGTTCCATGGCGGTTTTGTAATCAACGGCGCCGTTGAAGTTAGTGGTATTGATAAAGAAATCCGGCGTCCCCTGAAAGCCTAAAGCGGTAGACACTTGTTGGTCGCGGGCAATTTTATCCGCATATTTTTTAGAATCAAGACAGGTTTGCATAAAAGACTTGTCAACCGCAGGGGCCAGAAGAGTTGCCAACCCGGCGGCATCGGCCTTGGCGGTATTCATGGCTTCATAACCTTTATTGCTCATCAAGATATCGTGAACCTCCCAGAATTTATTTTTTTCAAAGGCGCAGTAAAAAGCTTGCCCCCCCAACTCCCCATTGCCGTGACCGTTGGCGTAAAGCCAGACAAATGAGGCTTTACCGCTGGTGACCAATTTTTTCATTTCTTCAACTGGGGCATTATACGTTCCCCCATCGGCAACAGACAAAAATCTGGTGGAAGTTTTAGCCAATTCCGGATTTTTTCCGGCGGCAAAGTGGCAAAACGGACACGAGGGATCAGCAATTTCAACAAATAATATTTTTTTATTCGCATCTCCGAATTTAATATAACCGTCAGCAAATAAAGCTTTAACCTTATCTAAAGAAACTGCGGGGGCGGCAGGTTGCGTTGGTTGCTGCGCGGTTGTTGGTGCGGGCTGTGTAACGGGGACAGCTTGCATATATTGAATTTTAGTCCACATGCTGCCAATGGCAAAAGCGGCAATTACAAGAAGGACAACTAAAATCGGCGTCGTTTTTTCATTCATGATCGTTACAAAATATCAGTAAATATCTATCAAATCAAGTGGCAATATTTTATGATTAAATCGAGTGACCAAATTCCCTATCCCATGCAATAAAATCCCCTGAATTAAATTTACCATTTGCAAAGGGGTCTTTTATTTTTATTTTGTTGATTTTTTTAATTTGTTTTGTTGATTTTTTACTTTTCTTCATACAATAAATATATCATCAGAAAATCTGAATTTGTCAAGTAACAATATTTTTGATAAAATCATTTCGTGGAAAATAAAATTTTAAATAAAGACTACCATCTTCCGCAACAAGCTCCCTGTGGGCTTTCGACAGCAGTTGTTAGCGAGCGCGCTAAGGGGGCAAATAAATTTATTAAACACGATCCTTCCCAAGATCGCCTTTATGGGATGATAAAAACTAGGGAAGAAAAAATCAAATAAGTTATTCATATCTTATTGCTTCAATTGGACTCAAATTGGCGGCTTTGCGAGCCGGAAAAACTCCGAAGACAATGCCGATCGCGGAAGAAACGCCGACGGCCAAAATTATTGACTCTAAAGAAATATAAGCCGGCAACAAACTTTGAATGGCCAGGGTGATTAAATAAGCCAAAAACAATCCTGCCAGGCCGCCAAAGAGGGATAAAATTACCGCTTCGGACAAAAACTGCCACAAAATATCCGAAGCTTTGGCTCCGATCGCCCGCCGGATACCGATTTCCCGGGTCCGTTCCGTCACCGCCACATACATGATATTCATAATCCCGATCCCGCCGACGACCAGGGAAATAGCGGCAATGGCGGTTAAAACCATATTGAGAATATTAAAAATTGATCCGATTATTGATAAAATCTCGGTCTGGTCGGCCACTGAAAACTGATCCGCTTTATATTTTTTCACCAGAACATTTTTTATTTCCTCTTTAAGAGTTGGGATATCTGCCCCATCCTCGGTTTGCAAATAAATGGCAAAGAATTTCTTATCCTCAACATAGGTGGCCGCCGCGGTATAGGGAATATAGAGATGCTCATCAATTGACGGCCCGCCGAGCCCTCCTCCGCCCTTGCTCTTGATAACTCCGATGACCCGATAAGTTAAACTTTCAATCCGGATATTTTTCCCGATGGCCGATTCAGCATCAGTAAAAATTTGCGTCGCCACTTTTGCCCCGATGACAACAACTTTGTTGGCCTTGGTGACATCAGTCTTGCTAAACTCTGCTCCTTTGTCAATTTCCAAATTTAACCCCCGGAAAACATCCGCTGATGATCCGACGACTTGATACGTTTTGGAATCCGTCTCGCCCTGAGTTTTGGACATCTGGACAACCATCGGCATAACAACAACCACTCCCGGAATCCGCGCAACAGTCTGGGTATCTTTCAGGGTAAACTTTATCCCGCCCATGCCTGACGCGGCGGCAAAACCGCCACCACCGGATAAATCCCCGGGCATGACATACAACAGGTTTGATCCAAGGCTCTGAAACTGTTGTTTTATGTATTCTTTAAGCCCCAATCCAAAAGCCGTTAATAACACCACGGAAAAGACCCCGATTAATATCCCCAGTGACGTCAAAAACGTCCGGCCTTTATTCCGGTTAAAATCCGACAAAGCTGATTTAATAATGAATAATAAGTACGTCATATTACTGCCCCGCCGCAGCGGGGCTTGTCATCCCGAATTTTGTGGCAAAGCCTCGACCTTGCTCATTTCGGGATCTCGTCTTTTATGCGATGTCATCCTGAAATTATTTCAGGATCTCGTTCCCCGTCCCGTGCTTTTTT
>CAYHSW010000029.1:0-8157 GCA_964359405.1 uncultured Gammaproteobacteria bacterium
CTTCTGATATCAGCCGCAAAATCCGTTATTAACCAATTCAGTTCGTGGGTAACCAAGTTTTGTTCTTCCCTGAAAAACCGTCCGTATAAAGAAATTTGATCCGGGGAAAGTTTTGGTGATGACAAAACTTCCAACGGAGAAATAATTGAGGTTGTCCCGGTAATTTTTCCCTTTTCCAATAATTCAAAAATTATATTTACTAAAGAAAAATATTTTTCGTTTCTCTCCAAAAGATAAATAAAAATCATAGAATCAAGGGCAACACGGTGGGCTTTAAGAAGTTCATTAATAAAGAGGTCGAGTTTTACCATTTATTTCTTTCGTCTTTAATATATTGATCGCTGTTACCCCACACATTACGGCCGGTACCGGCAAGAGCTTTGGCCCAACTTAAAGGTTTTGGTTGGAGAATAAGTTTATAGCCGGTGGCTCCGTTAGTTACCTGCGCCAATAATTTGGAACCGGCTTTAACCCCGATTAAATCCCGAAGATTTTTGGGGACGGTAATCTGACCCTGAGAACTGATAACTAAAGTTGCATCCATACAGAATTTAATTTATCACAAAATTAAATTCTTGTCAAGTTTAGATTTAACTTTTCCACTCTGACAACCATACAATATTTGGGGAAATGGATTTTTTATGATGTTTGTAATCTGCAGTAAGCAAGGGCATTTCCTTCAAGTCTGCCAGAGTTACAAAAACCGCATCATAACTTGTTAAATCACCCAAATAGAAATTTTTAATTAATTCTTCTGAACCGGGCAAGTCAAGATATTCGGTAACCAGATCATTAAAGGTCGATAAAACTTGCCGGCAGACATCTTCATCAACCTTTTTCCCAAACTTGGCGACATTCGCCAGTTCCAATAAAATTATTTTCGGGACGATAATTTCAACTTCTCCGGCTTTGACCTGTTTTAAAAAATTGTCCGATTGCCCCAAATCAGCTTCATTCTCACTAAAAAACCATTTAATTACCACCGAGGTGTCAACAATTACTTTAGTCATAATATTGAGGATCACGCATTTTATCTCTTTCATCTGTTAACCATTTTGAGGCAGAAACCGCATTGTTTGATTTGAAATTTTTGGAAAAAGCGTTAACACTGTCAACGGCATTACTGATTTTTTCCATTTTTCTGTCTTTGTAAGCCGGATCTATAGCTTTAAACAAAACTTTTTGCCCCCGTAAAACATTAACTTCCGGATAAACTGCCAATAAAGTCGTTAAGGCGTCAATATCCTCCCGCACCATGCTGATGGGGATAGAATTGGGTAATTGTTTGGAAATTGACTGTAACTGCATATTGTCATCATATCAAATCTTAACAAATTTGTCAAGAAAAATGTTAAGATCAGTATTAAGAAGTCTATAAAAACTTAAACGTCCCGAGGATTTGATAAAAGTCTTCTCGCCGTTTTATGATTATCTAACCAAAACGCATTTATCGTCGATACATTTGGCGATTCCGTTACAAATTATCGTGCACATTAATTTGTTTGGGGTTAAATTTTTTTGTGGTTCCGCCTTACAATCACATATATTTATTCCACAGTCTTTATCAATCTTACATTCCGTTACCTTTCCCTCTATTGGAATTGGAACAACAGTTTTAATTTTGGGCTTTTGGAGTTGTTGGTTTTGGAAGAAAAAATAGCCGGCGAGAGCAAGGGCAATTATGGGAATAATGGCTAAAAATTTCATGTTGATAACATCATTGGTTCATTGGGTTTGGCGCCGAAAACTTTTGGCCACCAACGAGCCAAATTTAATTCACTTGGGAACAAACCAATAACTTCCAATCCGATTGGTTGGCCGGTTTTGTTTTTAACAATCACGTCATTGCTCAACTGATCATCCGTTTCCTCGGATGAAAAGGCCTGCTTATGATTACCCCACCATAAATTCATGGTGTTGGCAATCGGATCGATAAAAACTTTTATTTTGGCCATAATTTTTTTCCTTTCATTTTCGGTTTCGTTGTTTGATATGCCGTTACTAAAAATCCGTCTCCATTTAAATGTTTTGTTACAGCAATCAGTGAAAACTCTGAATATTTTCGGTACTGAATCGAAACTGTTTCGTCTTTCACGCTTTGGTAGACCTCGTCCGGTTTAACTATTGTTTCAATTATTTCTTCTATCCCAATAATTAAATCTTTATGTTTTTCCTCTTTTATTTTCCGCCAGTAACTTTTGGTCGTGCGGATTTTCTTGTTAAAAACATCTGTTACTTCAAATAATTTATTTTCACCAACAACTATCCCCGCCACAAAAATAGTTTAGCATTATTTAGAAGAATAATCAATTTAAACATTCCCTCCCCCGCCGCGGAAGATTTTCGGCTGAGTCCAGTCTTCGGGAATCGCGCCTCCGACTGGCGTCGGAGTCGAGACAGGCTGGGTTTTAGGAATGGCTCGTTTGCAAATAGCTGCGGCTTCAAACGTGGCGGCTCCGGTTTTGGGTGAAGAAAAATTATTTGTTGCCTGTTGCAACCCCTGATACAAATTGCCGGCAATATCCGCGTCAAGAGTGGCGTTTACCGCTCTTAAAAAGAACGCCGTTATTTCTGAAATGGAAGCGGCGTCCGGTTCGACAAGATTAAATTTTCCATAATCTTTATTCGGGTCGTGGTTATCAATATTTATGACGTTTTGTACCGGAATGGCCGGAAATAATTCTGTCGAATAAAGGGCTCCTAATTGTTGCGGTTCCAAAGTGTCAACAACAAAAATTAAATCTGCCGCCGCTGTTCCTCCCGAAAAACTGAAAGAAAAATTATTGACATCCGGGGTTATGCCGTCTTTAGGGACAATAATTAATTTAAATCCGGCATTAGGATCATCGCTGTCGCCGGGATACAAAACTTTCTCAAAATCCCCGGCCGCATAGGGTTTATATGATAATGTCAGATTTTTCCCGCCGCCAAGGCTCGTCACCACTTTATCAATCCCGACCAAATTGGAAACTTCAACAAGGGGCGCGGATTCCATCGCTACAGTAACTGTTTTCCCCAACTTTTGCATTCCCAAATAAATTGCCAAAACTGAAGCCATGACATCAATTGAAGGATTTGAATGGGTTAAAACTAAAACCGTTTTCGCTGCGGTCACAAGCCCTTGAATTTGCTGTAAATCTTCGTTTGACATAATTGTTAACTAAACGCACCCGCTACGCGGCTGCTCGTAGTTAAGCACTTCGTGTTTAACTATAAGCTATTATATCATCTCCCAGTTTAAAGTCAATCTGGGGATCTAAAAAGATCCCGCACTCTTTGCCAGCGTCAACTTTGTTGGCTTGGTCTTTGCCTACTCTAATGTCTTTAATTTTTGAAGGAACATTGTTTATTTTTATGCGGTCGCCCCGGGCGAAACGGCCGTCAACAACTTTAACCCCGCAAACCCGCAGTTTTTCAAACGGAAACTCGGCAATAATTTTGCCGATCCCCAAGACTTCTTCCGTCACCAGTTTTTCCAAAGCTCCGGCCGCCGCATCTTTTAATTCGTCTAAAAGTTCATAAATAATTTTATAAGTCCTAAGAATAATTTTGTCCGTTTTTGCCAAGTCTACCGCTGAAGTTCCGGCTTTAACATTAAAACCAATAATAATTGCGCCGGTTGTTTTTGCCAGCATGACATCTTTTTGGGTGATTTCCCCTGTTCCGGAATCTAAGATATTAATATTTTCCGGCAGTTTTGGGACAATGGCTTCAATACTCCCGGCTGTATCCGCCCGCAAAATTAAATTTAGTAAATTATCACCGGATTTTTTAGTATTTTCTTTTTTATTCGAAATAGTGTTTATTTTTTCAGTTATCTCCTCCCCAACAGGTGGAACATCGGAAAGCCCCAAAACCAAAACCGGCATACCGGGGGTTGCTTTAACGATTTGCTTTTCGTTGTAATCAAAAAGCATCCGGATTTTATGTTCTTTAGTGCCAATAAAAATCTTCTGGCCAACGGTTAATTCCCCGGATTTAACAATGACTGTCGCCACCGGGCCACGATTCTTATCCATTTTTGACTCGATTATTATTGCCCTTAATTCGTTGGGCTCAGTTTTTTTGTCAGTCATTTCCCACATTAAATTAATTAGGTCTAACAACTCCTTTATTCCTTTATTTTGTTTGGCGGAAATTTCCACAAACGGGATTGTCCCCCCGAATTTTTCTACCTGAACATTATGGCGTAAAAGATCTTGCAAGACTTTTTCTGTGTTGGCCTCCGGAAGATCAACTTTATTAATGGCCACAATAAAGGGAATCTTGGCTTCACTTATTATTTTTATACTTTCAATCGTTTGAGGCATGACCGAATCATTAGCGGCCACAACCAGTACGGCGATATCCGCAACATTGGCTCCGCGGGACCGCATTTTACTAAAGGCTTCATGTCCGGGAGTATCAATAAAAGTAATGCCGGAGGCCTGGTAAGCTCCAATTGACTGGGTTATACCGCCATATTCCCGTCCGGCGACATCGGTTTTTCTTATGGCATCAAGAAGCGAGGTCTTGCCGTGATCGACATGACCCATAACGACGACAACTGGTGGTCTTTTATTCCGGAACATCTTTGCCTTTTATATCAATTTTCCATTTAGTTAGTTTTGCCGCGACCCGGACATTTTGGCCGCCGAGGCCGATGGCCAGTGATAAATAGCTCGAAGGAACCATCGCCGTTGCCTGCTGATTTGTTTCGTCAAGAGTAACTTCAATATCTTTAGCCGGGGCAAGGGCCCGCGAAATAAAATCGGCCGCGTCCGTGCTAAATTGAATAATGTCCACTTTTTCTGAACCTCCAAGTTCGGAAATAACCGCCTGAACTCTCACTCCTTTTTGGCCAACGCAAGCGCCAACCGGGTCAACGCCGGACTGTTTTGAAGACACGGCGACTTTTGTCCGGCCGCCGGCTTCGCGGGCAATGGCCGAAATTTCCACCGCGCCGTTGGCAATTTCCGGAACTTCCCGTTTAAAAAGCCCCAAAACCAAACCCTCATGAGCCCGGGAAACAACAATTTCACTCCCGCGAGCCGATTCCCGAATAGCGGCGATATAAAAAGTTAATCGTTGGTTCGGGTAATATCTCTCCGTTCCCGTCTGCTCCTGCGGGGGCATGACCGCTTCCGCTTTGCCAATGTCCACAACGAAGTTCGGACCGTCGGAACGTAAAATTAGTCCGGAAGAAATGGTCCCGATTTTCTGGGAAAAATCATCAATAACCGCTTTTTTCTCCGCCTCGCGAATTCTCTGAATAATTACCTGCTTGGCGGTTTGGGCGGCGATCCGGCCAAATCCCGGAGGAGTGACATCTTTCCCTTTTGATTCATCTTCATTTTTAGTAAAAATCCTGGCTTCACCTGAGACGGAATCGAGTTCGGGAATAAAATTTACAACCTCAACTGTTTCCCCGGCTGACAGAAACCGGTCTTTTTTGTAAGCCATCAAAATTGCCTGGCGGATTGTTTCCAAAACCACTTCCGGATCAAGTCCGCGTTCGGAACAAACTTGATTAACGGCCAAGGCAAAATCTGATTTAACTGTTGCTGGCATAACCGGCATATTGTAACAATTGAGTTGATTTATTACAATACGCCAGTCGTTCTTTTTATTGCCGCGGATATTTTGGGGACTTTTAAAAAAGTTACAAATAATTATACTGAACAAATTGCCGGTGCTTCCACCGAGAAAAAAATGATTGCAACTTTAAAAACATCTGAGGGAGATATAACAATTAAATTAAGTTCTGAAACTCCTAAAACTTCACAAAATTTTGTGGATTTAGTTAAAAAAGGATCCTATAATGAGACAGTTTTTCATCGCGTTATCAAAGGGTTTATGATTCAAGGAGGAGATATTGGGAATCAAGCTTATAATATTCCAGACGAGCCTTTTACCGGAGAATATGTACGAGGAACCGTTGCGATGGCAAATACTGGAATGCCAAATTCTGGCGGAACCCAATTTTTTATAATGCATGGTGATAAACCAGTTGCAAAAAATTATACTATTTTCGGACATGTAATTTCAGGGATGGATGTTGTTGATAAAATTGCTACTGCTCCAACAGATAAAACCAAAATGAACGCTCTAGGCGAATATTCAACTCCTGTTAATCCAGTAAAAATAATTTCCGCAGAAGTTGTTGAATAATCCCCGTCATTCCGGCCGCGTCCGGAATCTACTTAGACCTATATTTTTGGGTATTGACTTATAGTGTAGAGAGAGAGAGAGAGAGAATAAGCCTATAATGTTGGAAATTAATTTTGACCCTGAGGCAAATAAGGAACATATTAAATTTTTCAAATCGTTTATTGATTATCAAACAGATGGGCGAGGTCGACCAACATCTGTTCCACGGTTAGTCGAAGATCAAACATTGGTGGCAAGTTATGATCAATATGTTAGAGTTCGCCATTTTGTTTGTGACAGCGTGGAAGATATGCAAACACTATACGACAACTACGCGTCTGGTAGAGCAAAATCCGTAAATTGGTTGGGAGTCATGGGACTCAGTTATATAATTACAATTAACAATATAAAAGAGTAGATTGCTTCGCTGCGCTCGCAATGACATTATTGTAATTTTTCCACTTTCAAATTTCTTTAAAAATATTAAGTAAATAATAGTATCTTTATATTATTCTGACAATCTCCCTACCTGCCAACGCAATTGCGTTTTCAGGTTGACATAAAACGAAATATTAAAAAGTAGTAAAATCCAATTATGAACCTTGCGTATAAAATGCGGCCGGAGAAGTTGAAGGATTTTGTGGGGCAGGAACACCTTGTTGGGCCGGACAAAGTTATTAACCGGATGATTGCGTCGGGGAATCTTTACTCAATTATTTTTTGGGGGCCGCCCGGAACCGGTAAAACCACGCTGGCACGAATAATTGCCAATGAAACAAAAGTAAATTTTTGTGAATTATCCGCGGTTAATTCCGGTAAAGCCGATCTGACAGAAATAATTAAAATTGCTAAAGAGAAAAGAACAATTTTGTTCATTGATGAAATCCACCGGTGGAATAAAGCCCAACAGGACGCCCTGCTGCCCCATGTCGAATCCGGGTTAATAATTTTATTTGGCGCCACCACAGAAAATCCATCTTTTGAAATAATTGCCCCTCTTTTATCTCGATGTAGAGTATTTGTATTGCAATCATTGGATTTAAAACAGTTAGAAATTATTTTAGGCCGTGGCCTAAAACTTTTAAAGAAAAAATTAGATAAAGAATCAGAGGAATTATTAATCAGACTTTCCGGCGGTGATGCCCGCATCATGTTAAACGCTTTGGAAATTTGCGCCGAATATAAAGTAATTAATGTCGATGTTATTAAAGAAGTTTTCCAGACTAAAACCGCCGGAATTTATGATAAGAAGGCCGACGAGCACTACAACACCATTTCTGCCTTTATCAAATCCGTCCGGGGATCAAACCCCGATGCCGCTCTTTACTATCTGTGCCGGATGTTAAATCTTGGTGAAGACCCAAAGTTTGTCGCCCGCCGGCTGATTATTTTAGCTTCCGAAGATATTGGTTTAGCCGACCGCGGAGCTTTAATCCAGACTAATGAGGCTTTTGAGGCCGTCAGTAAAATCGGCCTGCCGGAAGCGGCCCTGACTCTCGCCCATGTCACTTTATATCTGGCCACGGCACCAAAATCCAGAGCCGTCGCCAATGCTTTAGGTCGTGCCCAACAAGCCGTAACCGATTTCCCGAACGAACCAATTCCCTTACATTTGCGCAATGCCCCGACAAAATTGATGAAAGAATTAGACTATGCCAAAAATTATACCTGGAGTAATAATTATGTTGGCCCCCAAAACAATTTGTCTTTTCTCCCCGAAAAACTAAAAAATCTGAAGTTTTTTGAAAAATGAGTTAAAAACCTAAATCCTCATTAGACTTGAGTCCCGCGACGGTTTTATCGATACTTTCCTGTGAAGGCAAAACTTTAAAGTCCATATGGATCTATTATACACCACTCAAAAGCTCGAACGATGGTATGATTATAGAACAATCGACTGGACTTCTGAACTTGAATATCCTGAATTTACAATGAAGCAATCGCTTCTGTGCTATCGCCTTTCTGGCGGAAGTATTTTCGACTTTACTCCGCCTGGAGTAGAAACTCTATAGCCATCGACTTTTTTTA
>CAYHSW010000030.1:0-2355 GCA_964359405.1 uncultured Gammaproteobacteria bacterium
GGCTATGGATTGTGAGAAGTGGCTACAGGAAAATTCCAATTAACCTCCGATTTTCCGGGAATAAAAGATTTTATGGTTTTTTTTAGCCGCCAAAACTTCAATTCCCAAAACCTTACCGTTTTTATTGTAATCCACAACAACCCCATCGGAAACCTTTTTACTCCGATCATATGCTCCAGTCGTTAATTCCAAATATAACGAGTCTGTTTTTGGATCGTAATTAAATTTCATAAATAATATGCCGTCACGACAATCTTTTGATTTTCTTCTGTCGCCACGATCACTTCTAATATTTTATCACAAAACTTCTTTTTATACGTTCGCCTGTTTCTATACGACAATGTTGCAGTGTCAGGATTATCAATACAATCCAAAATCAATTTTCTGGGGATTTTCCTCGTTTTTAATCTTTCTTTAGCGTGGTCAGAAAAGACAATGTTCACACTATCAGTTTAACACTTCATCCACGGCTTTTTGGAGAGCGGGTTTTTCTTGGTAACCCACCAATTGTTTTACCGGTTTGCCGGATTTGAAGAATAATAATGTGGGAATCCCCATGACGTTATATTTTTGGGCGGTGGCGGGATTATCATCAACATTTAATTTGGCCACAATTAATTTCCCTTCATATTCGCGAGCAAGTTCATCAACTAATGGGGCAATCATTTTGCATGGCTGACACCAATCAGCATAAAAATCAACCAAAACAGGAATGGTGGAATTAATAACTTTGGTCTCAAAATCAGCGTCAGTAACGGTAATTTCCATATCAATAAAAAATGGCCAGTAGAGTTGCAATTCCCAAAAGACCGACAGCAAATCTTAACTGAAAGCGATCCGTAAAGTCAACGGCCGAATGCAAAAGCATCGACAGAACCATCCCCCGCCCAAAGGCAGACCCCGAGGCGGTGATAACAAAAACGGCCAGGGCAAAGAGAAAAGGGTAAATAGCAAAAAGATGAAAAACATCCTCGCGGGTACCGATATATTTGGCCAACAGCCGGTCGATGTTTAAAATCGGCATCCCCACCAAAAACCCCAGAGCTAAAAATAATAAATCCCAGGAAAGGCCGCGAAAAAGAGCGTTAAAACCTACAACCGTCGCGCCAAGGGCCAAAACGAGAGGAAATAATTTGGCCAGCTCACTTCGTGATAATAAATTCTCCGCCATACATTTTTTCCGCTGTCGTCCCGTTGGCAAAATCAAACTTGACCACCCCGGGTTTCAGGGGGGTAAATTTTATGCTGGCCAAAATGCCGTTAATGGCTTTGTCCGTCTTATTACTGCTAAAAATTGTTATTTGCCCGAGTTTATTGTCAAACTTGGCCACTTTATATTCATCCATCACAATTCCCCGGGAAACAGCGGTCACTTGAACAAGCGCCGGGTCATAAGTCAAAACCACATCCGCTTCTTTAATTGTTTTATCGTTTGATTCATAAATAATCCCCAACGGAACGGCCGTGGCAGTCTTGTAAGTGGCTTTTTGTGGAAATAATGAAACAGTGGTGTAAGTTTGGGTCGCCTCGGTTTTAAATGTCGTCACCGGCTGTTTGGTTGTGACTTTCATAACGACCAGGGGAATGGTTAGAACCAAAGAGAGAAACCCTAAATAAACCGGAAGAAGATAAAATCTTTTACGCATAGGTTTATATTAAGCTGGTTTTTTCCGGTTTTCAAGAAGGAGTTTAACTTTCCACATAAACAATGCTCCCATATTGCGCGCCCGGGAATCCAAAACAAAAGACAAGGCAGAGGCCAAAATTTCCCGGGGATAATCTTTGGCCATCTTGATATACAAAGCCTTGTGCTTCATGTCTCCCAGTTGCTGGGCCAGATAAATCCCGTATTTTTGAAACTCGCGGCTTAAAAATTTATCGGTGTCCTCAACATTAAATTTTTGCAATATCGTCCCTAATTTTTGCATAGACTTCTTCCAAAATCTTTAATTCTTCGCTACTAAAATCCTCGAGAACGTATTTCTCACCTTGTTCTCTGTCCCCTGTGCCTTGTTCTCTATTATCAATTCCAATTCTTATCCTCCAAAAATCTTTTGTTCCCAATTCGTTCTCTATAGATTGAATCCCGTAATGCACCTTCGGTCCAACACCAAATTGGATTTTATATTGGCCCAGTCTGATGTCCAGATCATCGTGTGCAATATACAGAGCGGTTAGCGGATAGGGGTTAGCAGTTAGAGCTTTCTTAACAAACTTTCCCGAATCATTCATGAAAGTATTTGTTTTAAGTATTTTTACGTTGTCATGCTGGAGCGAAGCGATAGCATCTACCAACAGATGTCCCGCGTTGTGTCGGTTTAATTTATATTTAGGATCTGGATTTCCAAGACCAAT
>CAYHSW010000030.1:2455-8017 GCA_964359405.1 uncultured Gammaproteobacteria bacterium
TTCCAAATAACAAATCTTCCCAAATTTTGTTTCACAAAATTTCTCTTCAATTTTCATTCATTTATTTTAACATTAATTTAAATTAACATCCTACTGACTCTATAGCGTCATTAGAATGTTAATTTTTGATATAACTTCAGAGCTTCTTTTCCGTGCCAGTTATCAGGTAAAAATTCATCCGGAAGCCGGGGATCATTTTTAAAGATTCTATTAAATAGAAAATTTATATGCAATCGGGAAAGTTTTTGCGATGGCTTTTTAATAAAATCAATAAAATCGCAGTATCGATCATTGAGATCATCAAGTTTATAAATTTTTGACAAATACTCTTTTGTTGTTTTGTCCCCAAAAAAACTGTCAGCTCCGAGTTTGGCAACCAAGACCGCCCCCTTGATGTGTAATGATTCTATTATTTCTGATAACTCGCTTCGCAAATCTTTAGTGGTCAGATAAACACTTTCCTGAACCTGATAAACCCCGGACCTTTTGAGAAACCGCATAATGTTTTGACGACCATACTTTGAAGCCTCACAAATATCATAAGTTATGAGAAAAATTTCCCCTTGTTTCCTTTTATTTTGGGCATTTAATCCGGGTAATATTTCCAGGACTTTTTCTTTTCCGGCCGGACTTATTTTCAAACCACCGCCACTTTTTAGTAAAAGACCTTTTGAATTCAAATTCTGCAAAGCCCGTTTTATTGTCTGGTAATTGTAATTCCCGAATAAATCCCCCAACGTCTCCATCGTTTTATTAACTGAATACGGACTTTTAAGATACCCGCCGAAACAAAAAATCGCGATCAAAACATAATCCGTGACCGTTTCCACCACTCCTTCAGCAATCTCCGGAATTTTACTCACAAAATTAACATACTACTGACGCTATCGGGTGTCAAGATGTTAATTATTTTATTACATCAAAAAGCCCCGTACAACACGAGGCTTTTTAACTAGCCGCTAACCCCTAACTGCTAATCTCTACACTTTCTTAGCTGTTGAGGCGGTAACTTTGTCCAAAACTTTGTCTGTCCATTTACTAATAACGGGTAAGACAACTTTCTCTCCCTGATAGGTTTTGACAGCCAAGACAATCTGTAAGATAAGTCCGGCGATCCAAACTAAGGGGGAAACAATGGCCAAGACAATAGTTATTCCGAGGGCGAAGGGCACAACCCAAAGCACCACGGATAAAATAAGGGATTGGACGGCGTGCCACCGAACGTCTTTATTAGTTTCAATGATCATAAAGACGATAGCCGCAATTCCCCCCACAAATGGTAAATAGCACAGAGCCGAAGCCACATTAACTGGTAAATTAGATTTCATTTATAATCACCACCGATCATGTTTTAAGATTAGCAAGTTTTGCTATCTCTTGTAAAGTGGTAGTATCTTCCGGCTTCTTTTCGCGCCAGCGAACCAAGCGGGGGAATCTTAAGGCATAACCCGCTGTGTGCATTGGAGATTTAGTCAGTTCATCAGCCTTAAACTCCCCCACTAATTTTGGGCTCATCCAAACATCACAATTATTCAATTTATTTACATCGTATTCATTCGGTTTACTCCGAACTCCGAACTCCGAACTCCGAACTTTTAGTGCCCTCCACTCAACATCCGTCAACCCCGTCCCCACTTTTGAAACGGTTTTATAAGTTTGTGTTTTTGGATCAAATATCCCGATTAAAAATGCCCCGACGCCGAATTTATTTCTCTTGCCCTGTCCAAAATCAATGCCCATAACAACGGCGTCAACGGTGTCCGCCAAACTTGCCGAATAAGATTTTTTATATTTGATCCAGTTGAATCCCCGGGCCCCGGCCTGATAAACCCCGTCCAATTTTTTAGCCATAATTCCTTCCAATCCACTTCTCACACATTCTTCAAAATAATCATTTAGATCTTTGGATTTATTAATTATTCTCATGTCAGCCAAAACAATTGTTTTGCCCTTGATACAGGCTTCCAGATACTTTCTTCTCGTCTCATATGTTTCATTTATCATATTCTTCCCGTTGTAAAACAAAACATCAAAAACAATTAATTTCAGGGGGACATTTTCGGCAAATAATCCTATCTCGTGCTTTCTTTTTCTCTGCACTGTTTCCTGAAAAGGCAAATATTTATTTGTTTTTGGATCGAACCCTATCGCTTCCCCATCCAAAATGACCTCGTCACAATTAATTTCTTCTTTCGCGGCTTCAACCAAATCGGGATACATATGGGTAACGTTTTCAAGCCCGCGACTATAAAGCTTTATAAGAGGAACTCCTGCCTTAGCAGGAGTTCCTCTTGAGAAATGCAACTGGGTCCGCAGACCGTCTAATTTTGGTTCTACAGCACATTTACCTCCCATTTTCTCAATTATTTCTGCAGGGCTGGTTAATCTTTCCGCCCGCATTCCCAAAATAGGAGTCCCCACGGCCGGTTCGACTTTCAGGTTATTTTGTTTGACTGCTTTGGCAATAAATCCTAAATCCGGCCGGCAATTATATGCGGTTTCAAACTCATCTTTTAATTTTTTAGTCCCGCAAATCATCCAGGATAAGGCTTCCAAAATTGTCATGTCTGAAAAACCCAATCTTAATTTATCAATTGGAATTCTCGCAATTATTCTTGCCGACACCGGATCACAATCTTTTAAAATTTCAGATAATAAATAAACTTTTTTTTCTACTGATCCCCCGCCATTAATTTCTGTTATTTTTTTTAATTTTTCAAAAACCGTTTTTACGTCATTCTGGCCGCGTCCAGAATCCGCTAGATGTTCTGCCGTCACACCTAAATCCCCGCTTTTTTTATAAAGTTCTGTAATTTTTTCTACAGGTTTTTCAAAAGCAAGTGCCATCGCTCTAATTACCATTTTCTCCGCCATCTGAAACTCCACCGGCTCATAAAGCGGCGCCACCCGCCCCTGAGTTAAATAAACCACTTTATCAATCTCGTTTTTATCCGCCTCTTGAAAGAGTCGAGATAAAATCTCAACCATCGAATTTCTCGATGGTGTTGCTTCCAGTTTTTGAAAATATTCAGCTAATTTTTTAAAGGTCATACTTTAAATCATAAACTCAAATTTTAAATTTTAAAAGAAATCACAAATTTAAATTCTTTAATCTCCTGCTGAATTTATGGCAATTTTTCCAAAAATTCTTGATAATTCATCTGCCTCTTGCCAATAAATTCTGCAAAGTTCTTTTAGTTCAGAAACCGAATGGGCTAACATTCTTAACCAGTATTTAGTTTCCTGAGCCTCTTTTTTGGAAATATGAATTTTATTTCTGAAATCTTTCTTTGATGAGGCTCCGTTCGCTTCACAATAATTTGCTCCTACACTCGTTCCCGATCTCACAAGTTGAGTGGCAATCGGGGTAATAATTGGGTTTTTTGGGGCCTTATTGCATAAATCAATAATGTTTTCTCCAAATTTAGCCGTTCGTTCTTCTAAGTCGTATTTATTTTTAGATATTTGGTTCATTCTAATTTCTTTTAAAATTATGCGCAACGCGCAGAATTTCTGCGAACGCATAAATTTAAAATTTATGCTTTAGATTTAGTCTAACGTATAAAGTTATTTGACAAACATTAACATATAAATGGTAATTATTACCATTAACATCCCGAAACCGATGGCAAAAGATAAAATCGCCGGTTCTTTTTCCATCATTTTATGGATCCCTTCGGCAAAAAAATTCAGGGCAAAAAGACAGGGTAAAATTAAAGCCACAGTAAATAATACTTGGGTGTCTTGCATTATTTCATCACATACCTCGCCGCTTTGGTATGCCCCACTTTTTTAATTATTTTTTTGATCATCAGGTCTTTCAAATCGCGCAAAACCGTGTCTTCGGAAATCATCGGGAACAAATCTTTGAACATTAAATTCTGCAGATAGCCGGCGTTTTCGATCGTCTCCACAATTTTTATCTGCCGGTTATTTAGAAAAATCTGTCCGCCGGCGCGATTTTTTATTTTTAAATCAACGGACAGATGCTGGACTTTTTCTTTGACCTGGTTAAATTCAATGGCCACCCCTTCGGTAAAAAATTCCAGCCAGGAAGTAATGTCGTTTCCGGGATTTTGGTCGGCGGTTTTGATAGCGTAATAATAGGCCGCAACATTTTTGTCATAATATTCTTCAAGGGAAAATAGTTTCCGGATATCAAAGCCCTCATTTAACAAAATTAGTGTCGCCATCGCCCGGGAAACGCGGCCATTGCCTTCGGTAAACGGATGGATTCTAACTATCGCGTAATGAGCAATTCCGGCTTTTAAAACGGGATGGGTCATTGCCGCCTCTGCGGAGTCGAGCCAAGTGAAAAAATCTTCCATCAAATACGGTACCTCAACTGAATTTGGCGGTTTGTGCACCACGTCCCCGGTCAAGACATCCCTTAATACCACCGAGACTTTTCTGTAAGTTCCCTTCTCCCCGTCTGACACTATTCCGTCAACAGTTAATTTATGAAGATTTTTTAAAGTATCTTCGGAATATATTTTTATTTTTTCTAAATTTTCAATAACTTTTCTGTAATTAATAACCTCTTTAACATCCCTTTCCCTCGCTACAACTTCTTTTCCCTCCATAACCCGCTTAACTTCGTCCAAATTTAATTCGTTGCCCTCAACGTGCGTCCCGTAGTGGATTGCCCGGACTTCGGCCTCCTCTTTAAACTTCGCTTCCCACGCCGGCAACAGCGCCGCGCTTTCAATAACCGCCTTCGCCCCTTCGATCAGCCCGATATTTCTTAAAATCTTTGGGGTTATTTGGAATTTAGGAGAATACATGCGTCCATTATAACACGCACTTTTCCCGCAAACGTACTATAATCAGTTCATGTATGAAGCTAAAATGTAAAATTATTAACGGGTTAAAAATCTACGAAATCCCCTCCCGGCTAATTAATGAGATGTTTGAAGTTGCAATAAAAGCGGCCACAAATACTTTTCCAACCCCCAACAAAGTTTCCTGTGCTGTTCTAACAAAAAACGGAAATATTTATCCAGGCGCGGAATACCGCGCAGATATTTTGACTCTTTCTATGCATGCCGAAGCCACGGCTTTGTCTCATTCCGCAATTCATGGCGATCCGGAAATAATTGCCATCACCGGCCCAAATTGTCATGCCTGTAAACAATTGTTGTGGGAAAACGCCATGCATTTTGGCAACGATATTATTATTTTGATCAAAAAAGATGGTAAAGTTGATAGAGTCCCATTGTCTTCAATGATGTCCTACGCTTGGCCGGAAAATCGCTGGGAAAATAAAGGGGCTTAATTTGCAAATGATGGATAAGGCATTTCCTTTTTAACCCTTTCCGAGAGCCACATTTTGATCATTGACTGATATGGAACATCCATTTTATTGGCCAAGACCTTAATGTCCGCTAACAAGTACTGCGGCACCCGCATGGAAATGGGTTGAGAGGAAAGTTTTAAATTGGGAAAAATTACTTCTTCAGCCTTGTTGGCATCAAAATAATCAGTCAGATCATGATCAGACCAAAATTTAAACTCTTCGTCTTCATCCTTAAATTTAGGTATAACCTTTAGCTTTTTTAATTT
>CAYHSW010000031.1:0-3872 GCA_964359405.1 uncultured Gammaproteobacteria bacterium
TAAATAGGAATAAATCTTGTAAGAGCCCCGGTAACGCCGCCCATTCCCTTTTTAAATGTTCCCTGAAGGGGAAGGGATTCTTTCCAATATTCACCGACCTTTGATTCTTTAACCGAAAGCCATTCTTTGAGAAGATTTATCGATTTGGGAATGGTCATAATGATAACAAAACCAATAAGAGCTCCCAAGCTTTGTGGAGGAACCCCTATCATTGGGGGAATAAAAACTTCTTCCGGATTTACTGAGGCGCCCACCTTAGTAAACTGCTCAATAATAATGTTCCCAAATAAAATCATGGTGATGACTAAAGGAAAAACCAGAAGATTTGCCAAAAGGTCTTTAATCCAATTTTGAAAAGAGTTGCGTCCCGGGATGGCTTCCCCAAGAAGAATTATTGGAGAAACAATAATTTCAAAGAGAATCGTGCCATAAGAAGTGATTAAGGCAATGAAAGTGGAAATTAGAGCCCAAGCGACGGAAATTGAAAAATAAGCCCCAACTAGTGGCCCGATCACCGTGGTAACGATATTTTGTCCGGCAATATTAATACTTGGTAAGTTAGCAATTTTCAAGAGGTCGGCCAATGTTTTTCCGGTTAAATTTCCTAGTTGCGGTCCAACACTGGAAAAATTCGTTCCAATCAGCCCCACAAGATTTACTTGCGATAAATCTTGGGTAAATTGATCAAGGGCGGGATAGAGCCCTGTCAATTGAATTATGTACAGAGAAAAGCCGATGGCTAAATACATAAAATCAATCAAAAACCCGGCCAAAGGGTAAGAGAATGTGATAATAATAAGGGCCCAGATAATTCGTGGCAAGGCGTTTTGAACCGTGATTACAGTTTTTGGGTCGATTTTAACCCGAAGGACAATCATCAGCCCGATGACGATAAAAACAATAGCAAACAAGAGATAGGCGATGTTTCTTATGGCCACCCAGATGGGGAAAACCGGTTGCAACCCGGTAAACCCAAAACCCTTGGCGGCATAAACTTTACTGACCGGATCCGGAAACCCGGCGTTGTTGGCAACATAGCGAATGAAATCACCGGATCTGGCCGGCGGGTATTCGTAAAGAGCGCTGATATACGAATTCATATTTCCAATTAATCCGCCGGAATAACCATATTTTGAATTTTGGGGGGCAAGAGCTATATTGCCCGCCACCAATTCTGTGATTGAGTTAAGCAGAGCAGATAAGGAAAAAAGAGTGTATGTTTGGGCGTTGTCTACTACCCCCGTTTGTTCACTTTGGCTCGTAACCTTCATAAAATCAAGGGGTCCTTGAGTGGTAACACTTCCCGGCATTCTTTGTTGTTGGCCGACGGTGGGGGCCTTTTCGGCCATGATTTGACCCGTGCCAAAGACAGTAAACAACAAAACCAAACTCAAAACTGTTTTTTTAATCATTTTTTCTCCCTGGTGTTCCAGAACACAAATACAAATGCCACGAACATAATGGTAAAAAGAATATAACCAACATTATCGTTGGCAAAAAAACGGGTTAGTGTTTCTTGGGTGATCATTTTTTATTTACCTTCCTATCCTGCCAGATTACATAAAGACCAAAGAAAAAGAAAGGCATCATTACAAACATCGCCCAGTTCCAGTTAATAGTAATCATATCTTATTCCCCCTTGCGATTCTCACTGAAGAATATAATAACATAAGAGAAAAGAGAATACTAAAGAAAGAACCAACCGAATATGGGGAAATTATAACAGCCACAATCCACCCTGCCGACACAGTCCATAAAAAATCGGAGAGCTTATTTTTTTGGTATGGGTCTAAAAATTTCACCTTTATCCATTATTCAATTTCCCAAGTTAAATTGCAAGTCGGACAGGGCGGGGACGCCGAGCAAATTGCCGAAAAATTTGACGAGGGCAAAAGACAGGATAATTATTAAGAGGCCGATCAGAGCATAGGTAAACATATTTTTAGCTTTTTCCAAACCCTTGGGGTCGCCGGAGGCGGTGATGTACCGGATGCTCGCCCAGATTAACAATAGAACGGTGGTGGCGCCGGCAAAAAGCAATAACACATTGACAATCCGCGTTAAAACCTCACCAATGCAAAGCAGGGTGGGGACATCGCCTTCAATTTCACAATTCCAAGCGGAGCCAAACATTGATAAATAATAACACAAACGGGTTAATTGCCAAAGAGGCGGTTTGATTTCCGATTTAATTAGTAGTTGACTTTATGGAAAATCGGTGTAATATATAAAATATGACCATAAAAAGGGATATCCAAAAAGAAATTGAGGAACATCTGAAATATCCGGAAATAACCTTAATTCTTGGGCCACGGCAGGCGGGAAAGACCTATATTATGCGGCAAGTAGAGGACAAATTAAAAAAAGCCGGTAAAAAAACCTTATTTCTAAACTTAGACACGGAGACAGATAAAAAATATTTCGACTCACAATTGAGTCTTATTTCCAAAATAAAAACGGAGCTTGGAGAGATGGGAACGGTTTTTTTGGATGAGATCCAAAGAAAAGAAAACGCCGGAGTTTTCCTCAAAGGCATTTATGATCAAAATCTTCCCTACAAATTTATTGTTTCCGGCTCCGGGAGTCTTGAACTAAAAGAAAACATTATTGAATCTCTTATGGGCCGTAAAAGGGTTTTTTCGGTTTTACCGCTTTCCTTTAAAGAATTTATTAACTATAAAACTGATTATAAATTTGCCGGGAGGTTAGAAAATTATTTTCAAACCGATAAGGAGAAGAGTTTGGAACTTTTTAAAGAATACCTCACTTTTGGGGGGTATCCCCGGGTCGTTCTGGCCAATATAGTTGGAGAAAAAATTCGGGAAATGGACGAAATTTATCAAAGTATCATCGACCGTGATATCCGGGGGCTTTTAGATATTTCTAAATCTGAAGCGGTTAACAATTTGCTTAAAGCCCTTGCCGCACAAATTGGGGGGACGGTGAACTATACGGAATTAAGTTCCATAACCGGCATTGCCCATCAAACCGTCCTTAAATATCTTTATTATTTGGAAAAGATTTTTGTTTTGAAAAAAATTAGCCCTTATTTTGGCAATGTCCGTAAAGAATTTTCCCGCCAGCCAAAATATTATTTTTATGATTTGGGTCTTAGAAACAACATTCTCAAATTAATGTCTGACACGGTGATTGATGTTTCGGGGGGACAAATTTTTGAAAATTTTGTGGCTGGGGAACTGCAGTCTAATATAAATTATAATCCGGGGGATCTACACTATTGGCGGACTCACGAAGGGGCGGAAGTTGATTTTCTTTTGGAGAAAGGTTTGGAACTAATTCCGTACGAAGCAAAATTTATTAGAATGCAAAAACCGGAAATTACGAAATCGTTTGCCAGTTTTATTGATAAGTATCATCCGAAAACCGGGTATTTCCTTCATACCGGCGAACAGATGGAAAAAGTATTTGGAGATACAAAAGTTGTTTTTTTGCCATACTGGAGCAACCTTTAAACCCCAACGGAGTAGATAGTAGTAACTATGATAGTTGACACTATGATTATTTGGTAGTAAGATAAAACATATGTTTATCAACAGAGTAAACGAGCTTAAATGGCTGGAGGAAAGTTATAAAAAAGCTTCAAAAGAAGGGCAATTATTAATTATTTACGGCAAGCGCCGGGTGGGGAAGACGGAGTTGGTAAAGCATTTTATTAAAAATAAGCCCCATATTTACCATGTGGTGGAGAAGGGAACGGCCATTGACCAATTGAAAACTGCCGCCCAAGTTTTAACTCCGCCGGCAAGCTTTCAAAACTGGCGGGAGATGTTTAAATTTTTGGGAGACAAATTAACCGGGCAAAAAAAACCGTTGGTTTTAGTCTTTGATGAATTTCCTTATTTAGTAGAAAG
>CAYHSW010000031.1:3972-7704 GCA_964359405.1 uncultured Gammaproteobacteria bacterium
GGTTATTTAAAAACCTTAATTAATTTGCGGCTGATTTCTAAAGAAGTGCCGGTAACAGAGCCGATTCCGGAAAAAAGTAAGAAAGGTAATTATGCTCTTGCCGATCCGTTTTTAAGATTTTATTTCAGTTTTATTTTTCCCAACAACAGTCTTATCAAAAATGGAGAGTTTGAGGCCTTGTTTGCCCGGCGGGGAGAGGTTTTGACTAACTTGGTGGCCAAGAGTTATGAAGAAACGGCCGGAGAGTTTGTTAAACAGGCCATGAGGGATGGTAAGGTGCCTCATTTTAACCAGCTGGGTCGTTGGTGGGAGAGGGATGCGGAGATTGATTTGGTAGGTTTAAATAAAGAGCAGAATGAAATTCTTTTTACAGAAGTTAAATGGAGTAATAAGCCGATTGGAACAGAAATTCTCAACGAACTTAAAGCCAAAGCCCCAAAAGTTGTCTGGGGTGATAAAAACCGCCGGGAATATTTTGCTCTTGTTTCCAAAGGCGGCTTTAATCCCAAATTAATTGAAGTTGCGAAAAATGAAGGAGTTTATTTATTTGAAGAAGACCATGCCACAGAGTGCTAATTTTTAAATATCCCCTTCGGGATATAACTGCCAGTGTGGGTAAACCCGACACCCAAATCAACCTGGAAAAAATTGGAGATAAAACCCAGAATGGCAAATGAGAGGAAAGCCATAATTAAACCAATAATGGCGTATGTGACTGTTGATTTGGCATTGGCCAATCCCTGTTTATCCCCTTGTGAGGTAATCCATTTTATCCCGCCAATGAGCAAATAAATAAAGGCTAAAAGAATAGCTAAAACTAAACTTAATTCAACAATAGTTCCAACAATTTTGATAATGACATCAAGCCCGCCTCGGGGAACTCCGGCGAACGAAGGAACGGCGCTACCATAATTTCCAGGGAACTGCATAGTTTTAACTATATCACACCGACAATTTGGGTAAAAGGCGGTAGACCTAAAATATCAACACTGATAGCTTTTAAAAGGACTAAACTAAAAAAGATTAAAACTGTGCCGGCAATTATAGAAATAATCATTTCTTTTGCCCCGGCCAGTTTTTGCGGGTCACCAGCAGAAGTGGCAACATTATATCCGGCAACAATTAACATTATCAGAATAACCAATCCAGAAACGGCGATTAACATTCTAAGAAGCATTTCTATAAACCTTCCGGGTTCGAGAGGAATTTTTCCTAAAGCCGTATCACAAGTGCCGTCAGATGGTATACAGAGATGGACTTTAATATTTGTCCCCGTTGTTGGCGCCGCTCCGGGAACAACTTTTCCTGAAAGGAGAAAACACTTGCCCGTTGCCGGGTTTAAATCGTAACCGGCGGGGCAGTCAAACGTTTTTCCGGCCGGGAGGAGATTGCACGCAATGCCAGGTTTGCCGCTTATTTCGCAAGCCGAGCCACTTAGTTGACAACCGAAAGGGCAGGGGTATTGAGGGTTTGGTATTTCTATGCTTTTTTCCGTTAACGTGTTTACGGCTCCAGCGTCAACAACGGGCCAACAACCGGAAAAGGTGCCATTAGCCTCATAAATTAGAGGAGTAGCATCACAAAAACTGTAGCCGGTTACCGCATGCCCGCCACCGCTAAATTTAGGAGCACTAGCGCAGCTTGCGGCGGCATCATTGTAACCCGCTTGGGTAGGATAGGAACTATCATAAAATATCGGGGGCGGTGAAGGAAAGGCGACAAAAATGTAGTTGTTTTTTCCAAAATTAGAATAAAAGGAGTTTGCGGTGCGGTTATCAATAAGGACCTTGGTTGGGTCGCAAGTGGGAACCGTAATGGGGTCTGCGGCGAAAGAGGGGGGAACATTAAAAAATAAAACCGGAAAAATGAGAAAAACAAAAAGTAATTTTTTCATTGAATTAAGAATAACACATCTTGAACAAGAATAAAAATTGGCGTTTAAAGCTGGCACTTGACAAACGCAAGAAAGTGGGATATTCTTGCACTTACCAGATGCAATGAATGATATTTTTGAGCGTATAAGATCCAATAATCCTTGGTGGAAATCAGTTTCAGCCATCGGAGATGATCCGTTACTTTTGGAACTGGCGGGGAAAAGATATCAATATTTCCACCCGTTAATTTCAACTCTGCCGCTAAACAAAGACGGGGTCATGACGATTCGCGGGCCGCGCCGGGTCGGTAAATCAACCCTTTTAAGACTTATTATTAAAAAATTACTTCAGAAGGAAAAGACCCCCAAAGAAGCGGTTTTTTCTTTTGCCTGTGACCGGATTACAGACTACAACGAACTTTTCGCTGTTATAAAGACTTATTTAGACTTTGCCCGCCCACGGACAAATTCCCGTCTGTTTATTTTTCTTGATGAAATTTCTTTTGTTAAAAATTGGCAATTAGCAATTAAGGAAATGGTTGATGCCGGCCTTCTCAAAAATTCTCTGATGATTTTGAGCGGTTCCAGCATTTTGGATTTAAGATATGCTGAGGGAATTTTCCCTAATATTTTTTATTATCCGCTTTCATTTGGGGAATTTGTAAATATTATTGATCCAAGCCTTATTAGTAATTCAGAAGTTCTTTCTTTAACTTATAGATTACCTAAACTTTCAAAATTGTTCGATGACTACCTGTTAACAGGCGGGTTCATGAAGATTATAAACGAATATTTCGCAACAGGCCGGATTACCAACGGAAGCTATGAAACATTGTTAACTGCTTTTGAAAATGATATTAATAAGATCGGCCGTAACGGAACAACTGCTTATCAAATCGTATCCAATTTAATAAGGACAATGACGACTCCGGTTAGTCAAAACGAACTGGCCAAGAGCTCGGGTCTAGTTTCTCACGAAGCAGTGGGTGAATATCTTGACATTTTTGAAAAAATGTTTACCACGACTTCGTTTCCGGCATATTTAGTGGAGCAAAGAAGAAAAGATTTGTTAAAAAACAAAAAATATTATTTTGTCGATCCGTTTATTTTTAACGCTCTTTTTGCCAAAGTAAAGGACAAAATGGATGACCCTTTTGGTTTCAGCCGGGATGTGACCGGAGGAGAAAAACGGCCTTTAATTGCAGAAAACGTTGTTGCGGCGCATCTTTTCCGTAACAACCTGTTACATTATTGGGGAAAAACGGCTAATGGGGAAATTGATTTTGTAACCAAAACCAAAGATAAACTCTCGTTTTATGAGGTTAAATATAGAGAAAAAATTGATTATTCAGAAATTTTAAAAGTTGATAATTTAACTATTATTTCTAAAAAAACTTATAAGGAGAAACCAATACTGACTTTACCTTTGGAAATATTTTTACTTATTTGACCGGGATTTTCTGCCCGAAGTGGTTGGCTAACAATTTATCTTCTTTAATTGAGTGGCGCCAGAATAAAAACGAGAGCAGAAAAAATAATGGGATGAACAGCCAGCTGTTTAAAACCAGTTCCAGACCGGTGAGCCATAAAATGTCGCCCAAATATAACGGGTGCCGGAGATATTTATAGATGCCGGTAGTGATTAATTTTTGCCCCGGTTTTATTTGGTAGTCTAAGAGACTCGCCCAGTTGTTTCCGAGGGTAGCCAGAGCTTTTTTACACAACCAAAAACCAATAAAAATAAGTAAGTAGCCGAAGATAATGAAAATAAGGGGATAGGGGCTAGGGGATAGGGGATAGAAAAGTTGAAAAAGATAAAAAGATAATAATCCGAAACAAAAAAAGATGATTTTTAGTTT
>CAYHSW010000032.1:0-1637 GCA_964359405.1 uncultured Gammaproteobacteria bacterium
AATTTCCTCAAATAGTTTATTTAATATCATCCCAATTTTTGGTCCCGGTAGGATACCCAGAGCTTTCATTACATCATTACCATCGACGGCAAGGTCGGTGACAGACGGGATGTGCTGTTGGACTTTGATGATCCGGCGTTTGAAATCTTCATGGCGCCAGGAGGTGGCCGGAGTGCCGCTGCCGATCCGGTCAGCGGTGCGAACATCCAGCATGTCCGTGGTATTTTCTACCCCAACCCGCCGGATAAACCGCCGGACCGCGGCATCAGTTATAAATTCGGAAACGGAAAACATGTGCCAGCGAACCAACATATACAGTTTCTCCCGATCCTCTTTTTTAAAATGCAACCTGTTGGCTAAATCGCGGGCAATTGCCCCGCCAATCGTTTCATGAGAATAAAACGTCGGTTTACCGTCCCGTTCTTTATAGGTCGCCGGCTTCCCGACGTCATGCAAAAGAGCCGCCAACCGTACTAACCAGGATTTATTGTCGCAAGCTTCGAGGGCTTTAATGGAATGGGTAAACACGTCATAAATGTGATGTCCCGGTTGTGGCATCCCCACCCCGGCCGTTAATTCCGGAATAATTACTTGCAAAAGTTCGGCATTATACAAAAGTTTTATGCCGTCGCCCGGAAATTCTGCCGACAAAATTTTTATCAATTCATCACGAATTCTTTCTCCGGAAATTTTCTCTAGCAATTTGGCATTATTTTTTATCGCCGCAAAAGTGTTTTCTTCTATTGTAAATCCAAGTTGTGTAGCAAATCTCACGGCGCGCATCAGTCTTAACGCATCCTCTTTAAACCGGTCATCGGGAACGCCAACACACCTGATTAATTTGTTTTTTAAATCGTCCTGTCCATTAAAAGGGTCAATAATGGTTTTATTAAAAGCCATCGCATTAACCGTAAAATCCCGTCTTGCCAAATCTTCTTCCAAAGTTTTAGCCCAAACAATAACATCCGGATGCCGGGCGTCAGAATATTTTCCCTCTTTTCTATACGGGGTAATTTCATAAAGGCCGTCATCGGTAACAATGGCCACCGTCCCAAAAGCATTGTCATAATTAGCCTCGGGAAAGATTTCCAAAATTTTTTCAGGGCTGGCATTAGTTGTGTAATCCCAATCTTTAGTCGGCCGTTTTAACAACATATCCCGCACTGCTCCGCCGACCAAATAGCCTTCAAACCCCGCATCCGCCAGCCTTTTTATAATATCCATATGGTATGATTCTAGCACATGAAGTGGAAAATATTATTAGAAAATCCTGAAGATATTGCCAAATTTCGTGGCATCGATTTAGATCCAAAACCTCCAACATTCAAATTAAGTTTTACTAAAGCCAAAAAAATTATTGACAAGGCGATAAAAAATGAGGAAAAAATTGTTGTGTACGGTGATTATGACGTTGACGGGATTTGCGCCACGGCGATTATTTGGGAAGCCTTAAATAAAATGGGGGCCAAAGTTTTACCCTTTATTCCCAAGCGGGAAAATGAGGGATACGGATTGTCAAAGGCCGGTATCGATAACATTGACGCCAAATTAATTATCACTGTTGACTCGGGAATTGTGGCCCATGAAGCCATCGATTATGCCCATTCCAAAGGCATAAAAGTCATTGTTATTGATCA
>CAYHSW010000032.1:1737-7601 GCA_964359405.1 uncultured Gammaproteobacteria bacterium
CCCGGGTTAAAAGCTTTATTTGAAGTTGCCGGAATTAAAACTGTCGGAACTTATGAGTTGGGTTTTTTAATTGGCCCGCGTATCAACGCCTCGGGTCGGATTGACTCAGCCTTAACGGCTTTGCGATTATTATGCACCCACGATCCCAAAAAGGCTTACTCCTTCGCCCAGGAATTAAATTCCATTAATAAGGAGCGGCAGACAATGATGGAAACGTCGGTAGCTCATGCCATGACTATCGCTAAAACTACAGAAAAAATAATTGTGATAGATCATGAATCATATCATCAAGGAATAATTGGACTTATAGCCGGAAAGTTAACCGAAAAATATTATTTACCAAGTATTGTAATTTCTAGGGGCGAAGAAATTAGCAAGGCTTCCGCCCGGTCAATTGCCGGATTTAATATTATCGAAGCCATCCGCGAATCCGAAAGTTTGTTAATCAATGCCGGAGGCCACCCGATGGCGGCAGGATTTACAATAAAAACCACAGAAATTGCCAATTTCAAATTGCAAATTGAAAATTTTGCAAAAAATAAACTTACGGATGATTTATTAGAAAAGACTTTAAAAATTGATTGCAAAATTAACTTAAAAGATGTTAATTTAGAATTATTTAATGAACTTAAAAAGTTAGAACCGTTTGGGTTGGGAAACCCCCAACCGGTGTTCTGCTCTGATGTTGAAGTTTTAAATGTCCGCACCATGGGAGCAATCGGCCAACATATTAAGCTGACTCTCGCCGGTGACATGGAAGCGGTTATGTTCAACGCCAGTCATTGGGCTTCTAAACTAAAAGCAGGCCAGAAAATTTCTCTGGCCTACACTTTAGACCTTAATTCTTATAACGGCAAAACAAATTTGCAGTTAAAGATAAAAGATATTATTATTTCTTAACCGGCTCTGTTACTACTTTTCTACTATTAACTTGAGCTTTTTCAACCGGCTGCGCTACTAATTCCACCCCCAACGCTTTAAGTACCCCACCATCACTTAAAGACATTTCTAAATACCTTGCTCTCGTTTCATCATCCATCGTTGCTAAATTTAATGATTCCATAAATTTACACCCCCTTTACATAAAAATCCCCCCTTTGTTTGGGAGGTTTTGTAAATTTTTAATTTTAAATTTTTATTTCTTGTTACCTCCCAAAATTAACCGAGCCAATTAAATCGGCCGGTAATAATGAGGGAGACGTGATAACAAGATCTCAACATGATTTTTTGATTTTATGATAAACTAGAAAATATGTCAAGGACATTAACAAAAGACACTGTCAATAAAATTGGGGAAGAAGTTTTGATTAACGGCTGGGTGCAGATACGGCGGGACCATGGGAAGATTATTTTTCTTGATGTTTGGGACCGCAGCGGATTAATTCAGGTGGTCACAACAATTCCCTCAGAAGTTGGCAGTGCTGTGGAAATCACAGGAAAAATAAAAGATCGGCCGGAGAAATTATTTAATGACAAATTAATTACCGGCAAAATTGAACTGGAAGCTAAGGAGATTAAAGTTCTTGCCCAATCAGAAACCTACCCATTTGACATGGGAAAACCAGAATTAGATTTAGAGCTTCCCACTCTACTAGACCATCGATCACTAACTTTAAAACATCCGAAGGTTAAAGAAATTTTTAAGGTTCAGGAGACAATTTTAGAAGCATTTCGTAAAACCGCCAAAGAATTAGATTGCACGGAAATTGTGGTCCCGACCATTTCCGCCTCGGCGACAGAAGGCGGCGCCGAAGTTTTTAATGTCGATTATTTCGGTCACAAGGCCTTTATGATCCAGAGTCCCCAACTTTATAAACAAATGCTAACCCCGGTTTTTGAACGAGTTTTTCTGTCAACAAAAATTTATCGCGCGGAACCATCCGTCACAACCCGGCACCTTACCGAATCCACCCAATTGGATTGTGAATTCGGATTTGTTAATTTTGAAATACTTTTAGATTATTTGGAAAAATTTGGGGTGGAAATGTTAAAAGCGGCAGAAAAACATTCGTCAGTCCCAAAAATTAATTATGGAAAAATCCCAAGACTAAAAATGCGCGAAGTTCAGGAAATAATTTTCAAAGAATATGGCCGTGATGTTCGAACGGAAAAAGATTTGGGACCGCAGGATGAGGTTGACATTTGCGCTTGGGCTTTAAAAAATCATGGCAGTGATTTGGTGACTGTGACTCATTACCCGACCAAAAAACGGGCTTTTTATACCATGCCAGATCCGGGAAATCCAGAATTTTCATTAAGTTACGATCTTTTATTTCGAGGACTAGAAATTTCCAGCGGGTCGCAAAGAATTAATGATTATGGCGAGTTAGTCGCGGCCATCAGAGACCGCGAACTAGATCCGAAAAATTTTGAAATGTATTTAATGGCTTTTAAATACGGTATGCCCCCAGAAGGCGGATTTTCGTTCGGGCTGGAACGGCTGACAATGAAAGCTCTTGAACTGGCCAACGTCCGTGAAGCCTCTTTATATCCTCGTGACATGGAAAGAGTAGATTTTAGGCTATAATAATTCCGTGGCCAAGAAGAAGAAAAAAATAAGTAAAAAATTAACAATTTTCCAAATTATTGGGATTATTTTGGTGGCAATATTTTTCTTTTCTTTATCGCTTGAAAAAATTAAACCGGAAATTGAAGTTCCAAAAATAAGACTTTCGGAATTTGAAAGTTTTACACCATCGGATTATCCGTTAAAAATTACTAATGTTTTACCTCCGGAAATCACAGCGTCAGCGGCCGCGGTTATTGACCTTACTTCCGGAGTTCCGTTGTATCAAAAGTCTGTAAATCGAAGATTAAAACCGGCGTCGATTACTAAACTCATGACCGCCCTTGTCAGTCTTGATCAATACAAACTGACAGATATATTAACAGTTAACAATTTACAATTAACCCCCGGCGAGGCAAAGATGGGGCTTAAAAATGGTGACAGTTTAACCGTAGAAAATTTATTATATGGACTTCTTCTCCCATCGGGCAATGACGCGGCATTTGTTCTCGCAGAAAATCGACCGGATTTTATCAATTTAATGAACTTAAGGGCGGCAAAACTAAACATGTCTCACACTCATTTTGCCAATCCTGACGGGACAGATGAACCAAATCACTACACCACGGTTTCCGACCTGGCAATTTTAGCCAGAGCGGCCCTCAACAACAAATTAATTGCCCGGATTGTAATTACAAACTGGACAGTGGTTTATGACGTTAGTGGGTTAAAAAGATATCCTCTTCAAAACGTCAACCAACTTTTAACAAATTATTGGGGAACAATCGGCCTTAAGACAGGCTATACTCAAGAAGCCAACCAGTGCCTCATTGCTGTCGTTAAACGAGGTGACCGGACACTTATTTCCATTGTACTTGGTAGTACTGACAGGTTTGGCGAATCAATTGCGCTTTTAAATTGGGGTTTCGAAAATTTTAAACTTACGGCTGAAAAAGACTTGCGGGAATAGCCGGAACATAAGCCTTAAAGTCTTTACCGTCGGAAAAGACGACCACCGGCTGTAAATAACTTTGAACCGTGTCCGCATCGTAATAACCGATATAAATATTTCTTATCGAAACAGACTTGGTTGTTGGGACCGATGCCACATATCCCTGTCCGTTTTTTAACATTTCAAGAGCCGTGGCCGCCGAAATTAACGGATAAGTGGCAAAGTTTTCGTAATCAATATTTAAATAATAAAATTTGGCCTCAAGAATTTTTTTATTCTCGTCCGAATTCCCGGAAAAAAGTATCGACACCAGCCCTTCTTTAGGAAATGGTGAAACTATGGGGTAAGTTGTTTTCCCATCAATAATATCAGACCGCAACAAATTTACCCGGACGGCGTCAGCGTTAAAAAGAGAACTGGCGGAGATAAAATTTGTGGTGTCGAGTTTTAAGTAGGAAACCTCCTGGCGCCCGGTCAAAAGATCCCGCGAAGTCAGCCCGAATTTGTCAAAAAAACCCAGGGCGTCGGAAATTATTTTTTGCTCGCTCCCGAAACTTTTATCGGCGAAAAGATTCAGATCAAAACGGTAATCATAATACAGGCGAAAAAATCCGGTTGTCGCGTTATACTCCAGATGACGAAGGGGAATCAGGGGATCGGTAAAATCCCACTTGTCTGCCTCGTTCCCCGTGATTTTTTGCGGGTCGGAGGTAAAACCCATCCGGACGGCCTGAGCCTTCATTTTATCAAAGCCGCCAAAGGATGAGGCGGGTTTGGGGATAAAATAAACTTTTAGAGTAAAAGGGAATTTCGGTAGCCCCCCGTCAACAGTTTCCAAAGTGTAGGTAAACTTTGCGGATGTTGAGGAAATGTCTGTCTTGGAAAAATTAAGCTTTGGCAACAATCCAAAAGCCATTGTTGCCGGCGGCGGCGGCGGCGGGAATAAAGCTAACCAGATTTGCCCGGCAATCCCAAGTATAAATCTAAGGACAATAATCCCGATAATAAGGCCAATAGTTATTTTGACCCCCTTTCTTGTGTAATAAGCAGTTTCTGTTAAAGTTGCCACATATCCATTATAATCATATTTATGACAGTTCGCACAAGGTTCGCCCCTTCCCCAACCGGTTATATGCATATTGGCAGTCTGCGAACCGCTCTTTATGCATACGCCTTTGCCAAGAGTCAGAACGGAACTTTCATTTTACGAATTGAAGATACTGACAGAAACCGCTACGTTGAAGGCTCAATAGAAAAGATTTATGAACAATTGAAATTATTTGGCATAAATTGGGACGAAGGTCCGTTTATTCAGTCAGACAGGGTAAAAACTGATATTTACAAAAAGGCCGCCCATAAGTTGATACAAGATGGGCGGGCCTTTCATTGTTTTTGCAAAGCACAGACAAAAGATGAAATAAAAGAGGCTCACAAACAAGGTATTTCTCAAATGCGCGACTTAAATTGCCGGAATTTAACGCCGGAAGAAATTAATAAAAAAATTACTGAAGGTGTTAAACCCGCCATCCGTTTAAAAACTCCGGATAATGAAGAAATTTCCTTTTACGATTTTGTTGTCAAAAAAAATATCAAGTGGAACACAAATTTTGTCGATGATGCCATGCTTTTAAAATCTGACGGCTTCCCTACTTATCAATTGGGGGTTGTTGTTGATGATGCTGATATGAAAATGACCCATATTATCCGCGCATTGGAATGGCTGCCGAGCACGCCGATTCATCTATTGTTATTCAAATATCTGGGTTTTGAAATTCCGCAAATCGGACACTTAACAGATATTTTAGATCCCGAAGGCGGAAAGCTATCTAAAAGAAAAGGCAATGTGTCAACGGAAGATTTTCTTTCTGCCGGTTATCTTCCGGAAGCAATCTTGAATTTCATTATGCTCATTGGTTGGGCGCCAAAAGACAACCGTGAGCTTTATACCATTGATGAATTTGTGAAAGCTTTTAGCGTTGACGGATTACAAAAGGCGAATGCCATGTTTCATGTCGAAAAACTTAACTGGTTTAACCAACAATATATTAAAAAGCTTTCGCTAACGGATTTAACGGATAAGTTGACGGATTTTACAGATACGGATAAAGAAACCATTGCAAAGTTATTGCCTTTAGTTCGCGACAGATTAGTGACGTTAAAAGATTTCAACGATCTTACAAGTTACTTTTTTGAGAAACCAAAAACGGAAAAACAAAATCCGGAAATAATAAAACATGCCATTGCGGTTTTAGAAAAAGAATTCGATGGGAAAGTTTTAGAAACCGAAGCCAGAAAATTTTGCGCAGAAAATAATCTCAAAGTCGGTGACTATTTTATGGCCCTGCGCCTAGCCACAACCGGCCGCCCCGCCACCCCGCCGTTGTGGGATGTGATGATGATTTTGGG
>CAYHSW010000033.1:0-4644 GCA_964359405.1 uncultured Gammaproteobacteria bacterium
CAATGTTTTGGTTGTGTTCGGCGAGGGTTTTGGCGAAGTACATTTTGCCGGACAAATCGGAGATGTAAAAATAATAATCTGTCTGCGCCGGGTTAACCGCGGCATTGATTGACGATAAACCGGGATTACAGATCGGCCCCGGCGGAAGACCGGGATTAAGATAAGTATTGTATGGTGATTTTATTTTTAAATCATCAATAGTTAAATCTTTCTTCCATACGCCCAAGGCGTATTGAATAGTTGCATCAATGTCCAAAGCCATATCATTTTTCAACCGATTATAAATGACCGAGGCCACCAAGGGACGGTCAGCTTCCGTCCGGGCCTCGCGTTCAATTAAAGAGGCAACAATAAGTTGATCCGGGGTAACCGGAAAAGTCACTTTTTTAGCATAATTTTGCAACATTAGTTTGAGGAATTCTTCCGCGGTTATTTCTTTGGGAACTAAATAGGTATCCGGAAAGAATTTCCCCTCGCCGGTTGCCGCCGTTTCGTCATTAATATTTTTTGTTCGCAAATATGCGACAATTTCTTCCCGCCGCCAACCTTCAGGGATTGTTATCCAGAGATCTTCGGTCCCGACGGTCAGTTTATTAGCGATTTCTTCCGAGGTTAACGCCGGAGAAAGTTTATAACTTCCCGCCTGAATTTTAGTTTCGAGATTTAGTTTTTTTATCAAAATAAAAAAGGCGATCTGATCGCGGATTAATCCTTCATCTTTTAATTTCTTGGAAATCTCCCTAATCCCGTCACCTTTACTTATAACAAACTGTTTTTGGGTGGCGTCCGTTGATAGGGGGGACAAAGAAACCGTCCACCAAACCGCTCCCGCCGCAGCGAGGGCCAAAACAAGAATAAAAGCAATAATTGCCTTTTTCATTTTAGCCTAGACTTCGTCAAGCTTGGCCCGACGAAACTTTTTCTCGCCCTCTCGGACGAAGATCCGGCCACATTTGCAGGTAACGCGATCGCCGGAGACGACGCCTTTTGCTAAAGGCACCCCGCAACCGACGCACTTGCCCTGCGACAAGAGCCAGGCCTGGACCGGTGATATAATGTTTTTAAACATTTTCCAAAAAACGCTCGAGTATTATTGCCGCCGCTAACGAATGCTCCCGGTCTTTATTTTTACCCAATTTTTGAGCTTCAATTGTCGTTAACGTTTCGTCAATCAACTCTACCCTACATCCTAGCATATTTGCAACTGTTTTAGCAAATTTTTCCGCCGCCTCTTTTGACTTTCCTTCAGAAATCCCAACCACTAAAATCTCCGGGTGTAACTCTTTTAATTTACTAAAAATAGTCTGAGTTTTAACTGAATTTAATGGCGTGGCAAATTTCCCTTCCACGCTCTGCGCCAATCCACAATGCGCATCTCCATAATCAATCGCAATAATCATTTTATTTTATCAGTTTTTTTCAGTCTTTTCCTTGATTGTTGAATATTTTCAGGAGTTGAAAGTTTTTCCGGCATTGTCCCCCCAAGTTCTTCAATTGTTTTTCTAACTTTTTTCCCAACATTAAAATGGGTCCAATTCGCTTTCTCCTGCCCGATCACATTTTCCCGCCTTAACTTTGCTTCAGTCTGGGTTGCCCGAAATAAATTCGCTGCCAACTCCTCACTCCCCATGAAATCTAAAATACCTTCGTTAGATTCCAATTTCTTTTTAGAGTGAATGTCTTTTTGCCGCAGTCCGCCGTAAAGCCCCATGTACCCGTAATCCACAAAATTCGCATAATTAACAACTCCGGCAGTTTTTGCCGCCGAAGCCAGATTTTTATTATGTTCTTTGATATTGTCCCTCAAGTAAACCCGCTTACTATCTTCGATCATCTGTTCTTGAGTTTCCTGCCGCCGGGTTTGAATCGCAAAATATGTTTGCGCCATTGCCACTTCTTCTTTTCGGGGATCGCCATTTTGAGCTATAAGATAACAGGCGTAACGTGACAAATTACAGTCAGAAATAATCTGCCCATGAGTTTGACCCCACTGATTGCGAGATTTTTGGGGTCCGCTCACGTGAGCGAAGTGCAAATTTACGTCCTGGTTACTATTATTACAGGCCTCTTTAGCCCGATCAATTGCCGGTAAAAATTTTGTGTATTCGGTATACCCCAGAAGTTTATAAAGATCGCGAGCACTCCAATACTCCTGCCCATATTCATTAATTTTTTCGATTTGTTCAAAAATATTATTAATCATTTTAAATATCTAAAACTTCATGCTGCAGCATGGAATGTTAGATAGATTTACTCTCCTTCGTCATCCTGGCAAGCGCAGCGCGTCCAGAATCCATTATTTTGTGATTATTTAACAGCATATTTAGAGTCTAAAATGTTATGCAGTTCTGTAAAACGAAGATAAAAACCAAAAGGATCTTCAATCCTAAAATCTATTAACCCCCAAGGTCTTTTTTGTAATGGCTCGACAACATTAGCGAAGTCTCTGACTTCATTATAAAAATTTTCGACATTTTTTATCATTAAAACAATTTCTACTCCATAACCTCGTTTGGAATTTTTAGGGTACTTTTTAAAAAAGTCCTGTTCCCAAACCATTTCATTTCCTGCCCAGAAACACAAAATATTGTCTTCTTTTTTAAGAATTAGGTAACCTTTAAATCTTTCCGGTGTTCTTTGCCAAACTTCCTCAAATCCAAGCTTTTTATAAAAATCTACAACTTGCTTGAAATCAGGAACATGTAATTCAAGTAGAACGTAATTTTTTGCAGGCGTTTCCATAATTTTTATTATTCTGATTTTAACACATTTTTAATAACAACTATAGATTCCGGGCGTGGCCGGAATGACGACGGGGATCAAAATTTTGTTACTCTGGCGCGGACGATGAGGCGTTTCCAATAGGTACCGGGGGGGACACAGGTGACAAGAGTTAAATAAGAATCATCAAAACGTTGTTCCAAAACGGAAAAATCTTCGGGGTCAACCGTTTGCATTTCAAAAACGGCAAATTTATAGGAAATTCCATCAAAATCAACAAATATTTCATCCCCGATTTTAAGCGTCGGCAACAAGCTAAAAATTGTGTGATAGTCTTTGGGATTATAAAGAGAGGGCAGGGCGCTGTGACCAAAAATAATATTGTTTCCATTTTGTCCGGGGAGCGAGCTGTCCGCCCAACCGATCAAACTTTTTTTTAAGTCTGTCGCCCCAAATTCCACAACAGCCTTATCAATTCTTAATTTCGGAATAGAAATCGTATATTTTTGGATTTTAGCGCTGGTGGTGGATTGTTTCGGCATCCAATTGTCAGAATATTCGGACGAGAAATTAGCCGAAACGGGACTGGCAAACTTGGGAACCGGAGAAATAAATTTGTCTGCCGGTTGCGACGGCAGATAGATAAACTGCCATTGTAAAAACGGCAAAAGAACCGTCCCGATCATGAAAATCCCCGCCAGGGTAAATATCGCCGAAAAACCAACGGCAATTTTTCTCGGTGCAACCGTAACAATAATCTTTTGCGGCGGTTTATTTTTGGTGTAACCGTATTTTGTCATTGGCTCACAATCTCCAGTTTAATATTAGCGGGGTTGGCAGAAACAAGTTTTAAAAATCCTAAAAATGACGGAGTTAAAATGATCTTACTGTCGGCAACACCGGCAACTGAAGAAATAGCTTGCTTCGCCTTAGTGAAATCTTTGCCGGAAATATTTTTTACAATTAAATTTGTGTCAATTTTTGGCAATAATTTAGCGGAAAATTTGACAGTTAAAATCACGTTCCCGGCTTTGTCAAGTTTGCTCCCCGCGACCTCAACGGCGGCCAGATCGGGATTAAAGACAAAGTCCTGCGGGACCTTGTCTGACAAAAGCTTCCCCATTTTGACGGCTAATTGTTTTTGGTCAAGAATCACCCCTGTCGCCACAACTGTCAAATTTAAACCGACGCTATCAGCCTCAGTATCAATATCCCGGTCGTATTTTTTCTTAGTTATGGTTGTTGTCAACGAACCGGCTAACAAACTCTGGTCAGAACCGAGCTTATTTTTTAAATCAACTTGTCCTTTATCGGCAAGCTCTGCGGAAAGTGTCGCCAAAAGCCTGTCCTGGTCCTGTTTGGTCACAACCAATACCTGCCGGCTTGAACCGCCGGAAAAGGCGCTGTCGTTTTTCCCCTGATAGGAACTTTGGGGGTAATCACCAATACTAAACAAAGAATTAGTGCCCAAATTATAACTATCACCAATGCCGAAAGCAGTAATATTAATAGTGGCGGTTGCGGTTGATGCAGCGCTCCCGGTGGCAATGGTCACCGAACTGTCAGTCACAAATTTTAAACTGTTGGCGGCTTGGACCGCGGTTCCGGCGGCAAAAGTCCGGCCCAAAGTTGTCCCGTAAATCGTAATTGCCCCCTTAGCTTTCTCCCCGACAATCTTTTTGCCCGTGGTTATTCCCCTTTTAGTTCCGGTTTCTTCCCCGTCGATTTTAACCGCCAAAATTTTCGGGTCGGTGTCCAAAACCTCACCGGAAGTGACAACTGTTATGTCTTTTTGATCTTCTAAAATCTTCGGGGTGACCGTCAAAACCACCTGGGTTTTGATAATAAAGTTGTTCACAGCAATATAGCCAATAATTCCGATTGCCAATATACCAATAGCCAATGCTCCGATTATTAATGGCA
>CAYHSW010000033.1:4744-7398 GCA_964359405.1 uncultured Gammaproteobacteria bacterium
GGATCCATAACCGTTTCCACTTTGGGAAAATGTAAAAAGGGAAGTTTCTGGGTCCATGGATATGACAATATCTGTTCTTTCAGTTTTTCTAAATCTTCGCCGCCGTCATAAATAAGCATCCGGGATGGCAAGACTTCAACATCAACAAATTTTTTAAGTGCCTGTTCTATCAGGATATCCAACCCCGAGCTGTCAACGACGTCTACAGTCTCCGTTTTGATTATCTTCCCCGCCCGGACAAAGCTCACGTAGAGCTTCGAAATTTCGACACCAACAAGAATGGCGGTTAACGGCGTGCTTTCGGCCTCTTTATAATAATTAGCTATTGCTTCCGGGATAACCACAAAGCCTAAAGGAGTCAGAGCCATTTCTTTACTTGTTTTGCGAAACAGCGACAGTTGCGGTTCGATTATTTTTCCTTCGGCAATCCAATCGGCGGGCAAACCAAATAAAATCTCTTTAGGCTCCGGGGTCTCCCCTTCGGAAACCGCCGACAAAACCCGGTCGGCCACCGGCACAAATTCTTCCTCTTTTAAAGAGGGAAGAGAGGCATGTTCTGTCTTGCCAATCGTCACCTTTCCTCCAACGACACTCCACAAAACACCGGTCAAACTCTGCGTCCCCACCCGCAAAGCCAGAAACTTCTTCTCCGGTTCTTTTTTGCGTCCGAAGCCCGCCAGACTCTTAAAATCCATTAAATTTATGTTAGAGGTTTTTCTATCTATTTGCAAGTCTTGCGTAGATACGGCGGACACCTGAAGACACGGCTTCTTGTTTGAAAATTTCAAAATGGCCCAACATTCCTGTGTTACCAACGTGCGGGCCGTCGCAAATTTCCCGACTGAAAGGAGGTCCTGAGCTTGCCGAAGGATCTATAAATGAATAAACCGTAACTTTTTCCGGGTATCTTTCTTTGAAAAATGCCAGGGCGCCGGATCGAATGGCCTCCGGATAGGCCATCGTTTCAACCTTCATTATTAAATTATCTTCAATGACCCCGTTAACTAATTCCTCAACTTTATTAATTTCTGCGTCTGTTAGTTTAGACGAATAAGTAAAATCAAACCGCAACCGTTCGGCGGTTAAATTCGACCCTTCCTGATGCACCGAATCGCCAAGGGTCATTCTCAGCGCTTTATGCAATAAATGCGTGGCCGTATGATATTTAGTAACAATCTCCGAGTGATCCGCCAATCCGCCTTTAAACATCCCCGCCGCCGCTGTTCGGGATTGCTCCTGATGTTTTTTATTCTCCTTCTCAAACTCCGCTTTTATATCAACTCCCAGTTCTTCTTCAATAAGTTCCCGGGGGAATCCAAAGGTCTCGTACAAATAAAAGGCTTCTTTTCCGGTAATATTTTTGCCTAATTTATTGAGTTCCTTAAGCCCTGCTTCCAAAGTTTTGCGAAATTTTATTTCTTCATCCTCTAAAATTTTAAAATTAAATTCGTTAAGCTCCGGGTAAGGTTTTGAATAAGTTTCAATTACCGCTTTGGCCACATCAGTTAAATAATTATTTTTAATCCCGATTAAATTACCAAACCTCACCGCCCGACGAATTAAACGACGCAAAACATAACCACGGTCTTTGTTTGACGGTATCACGCCGGCAGAAATTAAAAACACCGCGGCTTTAATGTGATCGGCAATAACTCTAAAACTTCTATCAGTTTCAGCATTCTTCCCGTATTCTAACCCGCTTTTTACTACAATATTATGTATTATTGTAGTAAAAACATCAGTTTTGAAAATATCCAGATCATCATTTACCGCGGCAAGAGTTCGTTCTAAACCTCCGCCGAAATCAATATTTTTCTTGGCCAGAGGGACAAAACCTTTATCGGTTTTTAAATACGTCATAAAGACGTTGTTGCCGATTTCTATAAACCGCCCGCAGTCACAGTTGATGTGGCAGCCGTCATGAACCGGGGTTCCAAAATCGTAAAACACTTCACTGTCAGGGCCGCCCGGCTCACCAATTGGCATTTGTCCCGGCGTCCCCGCCCGGCTCCACCAATTTTTTTTGGCATCATATGCCTTAATATGATCCTCACTAACTCCCAAAGATCGCCAAATCTCAATTGTCTCGTTGTCTTTATCAAAACCTTCCCCACCCCCAAAAACGGAAATATATAATTCTTCTTTGGACAATTTTAAAACTTCAGTCAAAAACTCCCAGTACCAGGCACATTGTTCTTTTTTAAAATAATCACCGAGAGACCAGTTGCCCATCATTTCAAAAAAACTGTCATGGCGGTTGTCACCAACTTCCTCAATATCCTGCCCACGGAAACATTTTTGGATATCAACTAGGCGAGTACCGAGCGGGTGAGTGGCTCCCAATAAATACGGCATCATCGGCTGCATACCCGAACCGGTAAATAACGTCGTCGGATCATTTTCCGGAATAATATTTGAAGAGGGAATCACCACATGATTTTTACTTTTCCAAAATTCCAAAAACCTCTCCCTCAACTCCAAATGGGTCATGAAGTGATTATACTATAATTTTCTGCCGTTCTTGACGAAGCGTTTTTTAGGAGCACCGATTTGTTTGATCTGCTTTATTTCTTTTTTAACTTCATCTTTAACTTCTTCCACTTTATCATCAAAATTCTCCTTTACTTCATCAAGAGTATCCTCAATTTTATTAA
>CAYHSW010000034.1:0-7210 GCA_964359405.1 uncultured Gammaproteobacteria bacterium
TTTTCGTCTTTAATTTTCCACAAACCTTTTAATTGATTAACCACCAATAACGAATCAAGATAAAAATTAAGGTTCTTTTCTTTGAGAGATCCTAATGCAAGCAAAACGCCTTCATATTCGGCGACGTTATTCGTGGCTACTCCAAGGTATTTACCGCGTTTTTCCCGCAGAATCCCCTCGGCATATGCTACAAAAGCACAGGCCGCCCGACCGGGGTTGCCTCTTGATCCGCCATCGGTATTAATTTTTAAGCTCATGTCTTATGAGAAACACGGTTATAATAACAATTAATCCTTCGGTTAAAAAGGTGGTAAACGCGGCGGCGTTGTATGAAAATCTTGGAATCAAAATAAGGTTTAAAATTAAATTGACAATCAGGGCAATAATGGCAATTCTGAAAGACCACCACTGCTTTCCCAGGGCAATTAAAGTAAACCCCCCCAAGTGATTAAAATAAGAAACAATAAGAGCCAGAGATAAAATTCGTAAGGGAGTAACCGAGGCGGCGAATTTCTCCCCGCCGATAATGGCGATACCTATGGGGGCAAAGATAAAATTAATGATGGCGACAAAAAAGCCCATGCCCAAAAGAATTATTAAGCTTTTAAAAAATAATTTCTTGAGAGCCGGTTTGTTATCCACCGCCAATTTGGAAATTTCCGGAAGTAGTGAATTGGCAAAATAGGCTGCCCCCAGAACCAGAACTTCAAAAATCCGGTACGCCGCCCCGTAAATTCCCACCGCCGTATCACCATGATAATAAGCGAGAATCAGTGTGTCCATGCGGTTATAAACCGTAAACAAAACCAAAATCGCCCCCATTGGCAGACATTCTTTTAATAGATATTTTGTTGACGGAATTATTAGAGAAAATTTAATCGGCAAAAGCCGTAAGGCTAAATACCCGGCCACAACGGCCGCCACCAAATGCCCGGCATTAAAAGCCAGTAATATTTCCCACAGCGAAGCCTTATTAACAATTAAAATAATGATAAGCGTCAGAGCCAAACTGTTGGCGGCAATTTCCGAGACGGCCCAGTTTTCCATCTTCAACTTTACGTTGAAGACAATTTGAAAAGAAGTTTTGACGGAGATCGCCAGAAGATAGATTGAACCAATGGTAACCAAAAGCCTGATATTTTCACTGTAAGGCAAAAGGTGGACCGCGATAATGGCCGCAGCCATGGCGACAACCGCTAAAATTAATCTGATTACTAAAACATTGCCGATTATTTTTCCCGCTTCCTCCAAATTTCTGCTGGCTTCCCGGATGGTAATTAATGAAAATCCCCAGTCCCCGATCACCCCGAACATGGTGATAAAAACCAGGACAAAGGTATATTGCCCGTAACCTTCCGGCCCCAGATAACGGGTTAATAAAATGGTGATAAGGACTCCAAGGGTCGTGGATATAATCTTCCCGGCGATTTGAAAAATCGTATTCCGGGCGATAGTTTTTAATAATTGCGCCACCAAAAGATTATACCAAGAACTAAAGTTAAAAGTAGCTGTCCTTGTTGAACCGTAACAAAGTAATGATCGAATAATCCTAGAAACATAATTATAAATATCAAGAATGTCATCCCGAACTTGTTTCGGGATCTCATTAAATAGATCCCGGCATACGCCGGGATGACAAGGGAGAAAACACCAATTTCCGAAAAGATTAAAAGAAAAATATTATGGACCGGTTGGAGAAAAGCCAGGGGTTGGGAATTAAAAAACAAATCTTTAGAATAATTTTGGAGAGCTAAAATATTAGTCCCCAGTCCCGTCCCAATTATTAAATTATTTTTAATAATTTCTAATGTTGCCGAAACAAGGCTCTGCCTTATTAAAAAAGATTGGTCTAATAAAAAATCTTTGGCAAAAAATAAAACGAAAACCAAACCAACGAAAAAACTTTTTTTGCCCCCCAATTTCCAGACCAAAAAAAGACATAGGCTTATAACGGGAAGACGTGAAACCGTTAATATAATTGTGGCCGATGCAACAATATAAACGACCACCAGTAATTTATAACTGATATTTTTACGTAACCTATAAATAATTACTATTGATAGTAATAAAAACGCTGCCAAAACATTGGGGTGGGAAAATGTTCCGTACGGCCGTAAAAATAATTGGCCGCTTATAACCGCCTGGGCTATTCCCGGGGTTGCCACAGAAAAGGTTCTTTCTCCGAACCAGTAAAATATTCCTCCAATGGACCGTTGGGTTATAATTTGACCAAAAGCTAGAAATGATTGAAAAAATATTGTTGCGGACAAAACTTTTACAAAAGCTTCTCCCCAACTTTTTTGAAAATTATTTTTAATCCAAAGACCTAACCATACAAATTCTAAAACTTTTAACCATTTATAAATGGAAAGTTCTGGGGAGATGGAAAAATAAATATTGATTAGAGCAAAGAGGACCGTCACCCATAATGTCATCCCGAACTTGTTTCGGGATCTCGTTCTTAGATGCTGAAACAAGTTCAGCATGACAATCGCTGCGGCGAGAAGATCAGTTAAATAAATTGTCGGGGCGAAGTAGTCGATCCGGACACCGTTTATAAATGCCCAGTTGGGCCAGAAATGGAGTCCAAGTTGGGTAGGTAAAAAAAATACGAGAGCTAAAAATAAATACTTCACACCGGTCTGATGACAATGTGGCGCATTTTGCCTTCGCCTTCAGAAATTGCCTCTACATCTGACCGGTCAGTTAAGGCCATATGAACGGCGCGCCTTTCAATCGCCAGCATCGGAGCCAAAACAATTGGCTGGCCGGAAGCGATGGCGCGGTCGGCATAATCGAGGGCCATGGCCGTCAAAGTTTCATTTCTTTTTGCCCGATAATCCCCGATTTCTACAACAACCCTAACCCACTCCCCAAGTTTTTTGTAGACAATGAGTCCTAAAATCAGTTGCAATGAAGAAAGGGTTTCCCCATGATAACCGATTAACAAACCTGATTCTTCTGTCGCCAGATTAATTTGAAAAACGTTTTCTTCCCCCGCCACAACCTCTACGCCGGCCGCAATTTGCAACTGTTTTAGTAATTCTTCCGTTACTTCTTTAATGACATTAATTTTTTCCATAATTCCTCCATTCCCCCAAGCCCCGAAATTTTATATTGCTGGTAAATGGCAATGGTTGACGAAATTGACCAATAGAGAGCCAGACCCGAGGGCCATTGGGTTCCGAACCATAAAAACATCAAAGGAAACATCCACATCATTGATGACTGCGCCGATGAAAATTCCGACGCAAAGTCGGATTTTACCTCGCCCGAACCTTCTTTTGTGAGGGCGGGTTTTGGCAGTCCGCCCCCTGGCGGGGTCGAGACAAGCATCATTTTTGATTGAATAAACTGGGTAGCGGCGGCAATTATTACTAAAACTCCGGGTAGAGCAAAATTAATACCCTGGATATGGAAAACATCGGGTTTGGCCATGTTCCAAAAAGCAAAGTTGGTATTAAAATTCATCTTCAAAATTTGATCTAAGGCTCCAAATAGTCCAATCAAAACTATCAGTTGGACGATGGTTGGCAGACAGCCGGCGGCGGGATTAACCCCGTGTTCTTTGAAAAGATCCATCTGCGCCTTAGCCATCCCCTGTTTATCATCTTTATGTTTTTCTTTAAGGGCGGCAATGTGCGGTTGCATCTCCCCCATTTTTTTGGAATACGTCAGTTGTTGTTTAATAAAGGGGTAAAAAACAATTCGGGACAAAACGGCAATTTCAATAATTGAAATTCCCAAATTTTGCAACCCGATAGTGTTATATATAAATAGTACCGCTTGTAAAAAAATATCACCCATTTTATTTAATATGTCATCCTGAACTTGTTTCAGGATCTATTTTCAAACTCTTTTAGGTTTTAAGTCGAGATGCCGAAACGAGTTCGGCATGACATTGCGTTAACCATAACAAGTCAGAATTCTTCTCGCTCCCAAATAGAGTCCTTTGATTGTACCATACTTTTTAATTTGCAAAACGGTGTAAACACTGCAAGTGGGATTGTACCGGCATTGGCTGGGAAACAAGAACCACAAATGCTTTTGATAAATTTTAATTAAAAACAAGTTTGTTGATTTCATTTCTTAGGGTCATTCTGGCCCGCTTCGACTCGATCGAATCGAGGCGAGCCGCGTCCAGAATCTCTTTCTTTGCAATAAAGATATAATCTCCGTTAGGAATTTTTAAAGAAGTGATTGCATCAGCAATTTGGCGTTTGATTTTATGGCGGGTAACAGAAAGTTTAAAATTTTTCTTCCCAACAATTATCGCAAAGCGGGGATAGGCAAAATTGTTTTTTGCCACAATGACAGAAAACGACTGCGAGTTAATAAACTTCCCCCGATTTTTAATCTCTAAAAATTCTTTACGAAGTGGTATTAAATATTTTCTAGCAATCATTAAATCGTTAATTTTTTGCGGCCGGTGAGGCGGCGGCGTTTTAGAACAAGACGACCGGAATGGGATTCCATACGTTCCCGAAACCCGTGTTTGCGGGCCCTTTTTAATTTCTTCGGTTGCCAGACTCTTTTCGGCATAACACCTACAATTATACAATTAACAATTTACAATTGACAATGAGGAGTTTATAATTTTATTACTGCCCATGCCATTAGACACTAATAAAATTGCTTTAAGGGGATCGACCCAGGAACATCTGGAAATTGAAGACATCCGTGATGACCTGGTTTTGTTAAAAGACGGCTCCTGCGCTTTAATTATTCAAACTTCAGCGGTTAATTTCGGCTTATTATCCGCCGCCGAACAGGATGCCATTATCTATGCCTATGCCGGTCTTCTTAACTCTTTAACTTTTGCCGTTCAAATTGTAATCCGCAGTAAAAGAAAGGATATTTCCTCGTATGTGGCCAGTTTAGAAAAAGCCGAGGGGAAACAAACAAACGAGTTGTTAAAAAACCAGATTGCCAAATACCGGGATTTTGTGGTCAAAACCGTCAAAGAGAATAATGTTCTGGATAAAAAATTTTATATAATAATTCCGTTTTCCGCGCTGGAATTAGGAGTGGGGAGTTCGGCCAAATCCCTGGTCAAACAAAAGTCGTTACCAATGCCTAAGGAAATAATCATGGAAAAAGCTAAGGTCGCCCTAACACCAAAAGCGGAACATTTGTACCGGCTGATGGGAAGTCTGGGATTAAAAGGCCGGCAAATGACCACTCCGGAACTGATAGAATTATTTTTTGACGCCTATAATCCCAACACCGACCGGCCAAATATTGGAGAAATTACAAGCTATACAACGCCGATTGTGACTAAGAGAACTGCGCCGTGAGGCGCATGTCATGCCGAACTTGTTTCGGCATCTCGTCTTAAATCGAAAAGGAACGGAATAGATCCTGAAACAAGTTCAGGATGACATTAATAGAATAATATGAATATTCCATTTTTAAATAAACCAAAAGTTAAAGAAGAGGATGTCAACCCTAAATTGACATCAGGTCTGGTGTCTGTTCAGGATGTTATTGCTCCGCCGGCAATTGAGGTGGATTTTAATAATATTAAAATCGGCCAGACATATTTCCGGTCGATGTTTATCGCCGGCTACCCGCGTTTTGTTTCCGCCAACTGGCTGGCCCCTTTAATTAATTTTAATCACTCATTGGATATTTCCATGTTTATTTATCCGGTCGAATCCAAAGAAATTTTAAATGATCTAAAAAGAAAAATTGCGGAAATGGAGGCAACCATTGAAAGTGATATTAAACGAGGAAAAGTCATTGACCCAAGCGTTCAGGTCGCCTTAGATGATGCTTTGGCTTTGCAGGAACAACTGGCCAAAGGGGCGGAAAAATTTTTCCAGTTTGGGTTATATATCACCATCATGTCCGAGTCTTTAGACGAGTTGGATCAGGTAACCAAAGAGGTAAACTCGACTTTGGGAGCTTTATTAATAATCAGCAAGCCGGCGACGTTACAAATGGAGGACGGATTTAAAACCACCTTACCTACTTGTCTGGACAAACTGATGATCACCAGAAACATGGATACCACCTCGCTGGCCACCACTTTTCCGTTCACATCGTCAGAACTAACCGCCAATGAGGGAGTGATGTACGGCATCAACGAGCATAACGACTCTTTAATTATTTTTGACCGGTTCACGTTAGAAAACGCCAACGAAGTGGTTTTGGGGAAATCCGGCTCCGGTAAAAGTTTCCTGGTTAAACTCGAAGCCTTGCGTTCTTTGATGTTTGGCACCGATGTCATAATCATTGATCCTGAAGAAGAATATAAAAATTTATGCAATTCCGTGGGCGGGGATTATGTCTCGTTTGGGTTTTCAAGCAATACCTATATCAATCCCTTTGAACTGTCCGGGGCGGCAGAAGGCGAGAGCACGGAAAATGAATTGCAAATAAAAATTGGCTTCACCTTGGCCCGATTATTAAAAATCATGGTTGAAACCAAATCGGCTGAAGAAGACGCCGTTATTCATAATGCCCTGGAAATGACCTACCGGCAGAAGGGGATTACTTATGATAACAGTACACATAAAAATGAGCCGCCGCTTCTGGAGGATTTGTACAAAGTTTTGATTGGCATGGAAAACCCCATGGCCCAAAACATTGCCCTACGCCTGGAAAAATTTGTCAAAGGATCGTTTGGCCAGATTTTTAACCGCAAATCGACGGTTAATCTCAAAAATCCGTTCACCGTCTTTTCATTTCGCGATCTCGAAGACCAGATGCGGTCGCTTGCCATCTTTGTCATTGTTGACTATATCTGGGCCCAAATCCGGCGTAATATGAAAAAACGGATTTTAATTGTTGATGAGGCCTGGTATTTAATGAAAAACCAGAATTCGGCGGAGTTTTTGTGGTCATTTGCCAAACGGGCGCGGAAATATTATTTGGGGCTGACCACCATCACCCAGGACGTGGAGGATTTCATGGCCACCGATTTGGGAAAAACCATTGTTACCAATTCCTCGATTCAAATGCTGATGAAACAATCACCCGCCTCAATCGACCATTTGGCCGGAGTCTTTTATCTGTCCGAGGGTGAAAAAAGTTTCTTGTTATCAACCAACGTTGGTGAAGGTTTGTTCTTCGCCGGCTCCTCCCACGTCGCCATGCGCGTCGTCTCCTCGCCTGACGAATACAAATTAATTACCACCAAGCCCCAGGAGGTTCAGGAGCAAAAAGAAAGCCAGGAAACCCCAACGGTTGAGGATTTGCTTAAAAC
>CAYHSW010000035.1:0-6876 GCA_964359405.1 uncultured Gammaproteobacteria bacterium
CAAATGGATGAAGTTATAAATTCTGCCAAGGGGGAAATGTCCAGGGTGGTTGATATTGTCCGTCAGGACTTGTCGACAATCAGGACAGGCAGAGCTACCCCGCAGCTTTTGGAGAATCTTCTTGTCGAGGCTTATGGAACTAAAATGAAGTTAATTGAGCTGGCCTCAATAACGTCTCCGGATCCGCAAACCTTGCTCGTTACTCCATTTGACGAGGCAAACAGTGTGCCGATTTTAAAAGCCATCGAGGAATCGGGCATGGGGTTTACCCCGTCAATCAATGAAAATGTGGTGCGCGTCACCATTCCGCCATTATCACAGGAACGCCGCGAGGAATTTGTTAAATTAGTCCGCACTAAACTTGAAGGGGGGAAAGTCATGATCCGGCAGTTGCGGCATAAATATATGGACGATGTTAAAAATGCCGAGGCTGATGAGGACACCATTATAAGACTGGAAAAGGAACTTCAGGAATTGACGGACCGGGTTATTGCGGAAATTGATGCTCAAGGTGAACAAAAAGAAGAAGAATTAAGACAGATTTAAATGCCAAAATATTTTTTAAAAGGCGTGTCGTTTTCCAGTTTTTCCACAGTCAGATAGATTATTTCTTGCCCCACCCCAAAATACTGACGCAGATATTCCACTTCGTTTTCGCATGGATAGGGGATTAAATAGACGCTTTCCTGTAGGGGCCAAAAACCCAAGCTTCTTATTTTATGGCGGAAAGCTTCGCGGGCGAATTTCTTAAGATTGCTGATGTCATAAATAATTATCCGCCATTTATGATCCCAATGGTCGGGAACTGCAATATCCAGATTGTCAAAATTATATTTTAAAACCCGGCGTCGCCCGTCTTCGGTGATTTTTATAAGAGTTTCCCGTCCTTTGTCCTCAATTTCAATGAGCTTTTTCTTTTTTAAATATTTTATTTTCCGGCGTAAAATTTCTTCGTCAAAAAGACTTTCTTCATCATCAATTTTACGGCGCAAATAGCCGTTTAACAGCGGGCTGGCAACGCGGGCAATTCCCGGGGCGACAAAAGCCATGCCCAATAAAGACCCGGCGGCTATTCCGAGCAAAACATATTTGGTAGTAATCTTTATTTTTTCTCGAGTTTCCATCTGTAATCAATATATGCTCGAGCGGATAATGTGTCAAGATGATTTTCTATTTGACAACCTGTTTTAAATTAGCATACAATTAATAAGTGAGGAAAAGTTTTGGATTTGCTCCCGTTGGATTATTATTTTTGCTTGTAGTGGGGCTGGGGATTGTTTTGACGGCAACGCTGGTTAAAAAAAATCAGGACAATCGCAGCCGTGCTACGGAAAGTCTGCAGACCCCAGCGTATCTTTATGATGTAATGTGTTCTGACGGTTGGGTGTCGTGCTGGTCTGGTGACAGGAACGACTTCCCCAGTTGTTGTCCACCTCCCATAGCAACATCGTCTTCGGCGCCAATTAGGGTGGTGATGCCGGTTGATGAAACAAAATTTCCCCCTCCTCCCGTGCAGGAACAATGTTCATATGAGCCTTGTTGTTTGATGGGAAACCCAAAATGTCTCATGGCTGTTCGGGATGATGCCAACTGGTGTCGGGAAACCAGCAGTGAACTGGCAAAAAGATGCCCGGGAATCGTTGTTGACCCAAAATCTCCACCAACAGGATCGCCATTGCCACCTTGCGGAGGTTCGAATAATACTCGGTGTACACAACCGGGCTATGAATGTTTGGTAGATATGGTTTCATACCGTCCTGTTTCAGTTGGCGAACCGGGGGTTTGTGTTTTTCGTAGCCCAACTTCCACATCAACACCAACTCTTCCAGTCAATTGTTATTATCAACAAGTTCAGTGCAAAATGGCACCATGCCCACCCATTTTAATTTGTCCTATTCCATCAATAACACCCAATCTCGAACCGACAATCTATCCGCAACCAACATCTTTTCCAAAAATTACGACTATCCCTAAACCAACCATTTACCCAACACCAACAGAAATTTCTACCCAAATTCTAGAACCGCCGCCGCACCAAGTCTCTGTTTTTGATAATTTTCAGAGATTTCTGTCTGATCCTGTCCAGTTTTTACGCGGACTCTTCAAATTTGCGGATTAATAGTTTAGAATAAACAGATGGGGATTCTTACAATCATTGTTTTTCTTCTTGTCCTTTCGATTTTGGTCCTGGTTCATGAATTCGGGCATTTTATTACGGCGCGGTGGGCGGGGGTCGGGGTTGAAGAATTTGCCATGGGGTTGCCCTTCACTAAACCTATTTGGACTAAAAAATTAAAAGACGGTCTGAAAATTTCTTTATACCCGGTCCTTTTTGGTGGCTTCGTAAAGCTTTTGGGAGAAGACACAACCGAAATTAAAAAATCAAAAAGCAAAAATCAAAAGTATTTTTATGAAGTGAATGTTTGGAAACGGATTGCGATTGTTGTGGCCGGGGCATTTATGAATTTTGTTCTGGCCTTTGCGGTTTTTTATCTGTTTTTAGCTCTTTCCGGATTTAAGGTCTTAATTCCCATTTTGGCAGAATATAAGTTTATTTCTCCGGTCGACAAAAACCGGGCGGTGATTGTGACTTATGTAGAGGATAAAGCCCCGGCTGCGGCCGCGGGTCTTCGACCTGGAGACGTAATTTTGTCTGCAGACAACAAAGTTTTTGCAAAATTTACTGATTTTCAACTTTATACAAAAACAAAAAACGGTACCCCCATGAGATTGCAGTTAACAGATACAACTCTAAAAGAGTCTAAAGAGTTAACCGTTATTCCGCGGGTTAATCCACCGGTTGGTCAGGGACCGCTCGGGATTGGCATCGGTGAGGGTGCGGTTTTAGATTATAAAGACGTTGTTCCCTCAGGTTTGCAATACGGATCCGATATGTTTATTTATAATTTTGTGGTTTTACGGCAATTAATCGGAGATGCGTTTAAAACAAAAAATGCGGCGCTTGTCACCGAGGGAGTGTCGGGACCGATTGGCATCGGATCGGCGGTCGGGACAATCCTGTCTCTCGGGGGTTGGGCGGCCGTTATAAATATGCTTAATTTAATCGGTCTCCTGGGACTATCTCTTGGGTTTATGAACATTCTCCCGATTCCGGCCATGGATGGCGGCCGGCTGGTCTTTTTATTATTCGAAGCCTTAACCGGACGATCCATTCCTTCCAAATATGAATCCCGTGTCCATCAAGTGGGGATGATTTTTCTTCTTGGCCTCATGGTTCTTATTTCCTATTTCGACGTCATGAAATTCCTCGGGCCATTATTGCCAAAAAAGTGATTGTTTTAAGAAAATATCATTGACGTTAAACATAATTTATTGTATTGTTTCATTGTTAGCTGCGATTAAGATTCGCAGTAAGGCAGAAGATTATGATTGACTTTGCGAGAAATCTTAGCTTGGTTCAAATTTCATTTGGCGTGATGATAATCGCTGTTTCATTGTTCTGGATTGCATTTCTTAAAGATTCTGGTAAAATCAAAAAAACTAAATAAAAGCTGTGAAGTGGTTTCCGGCCATGGAGCTGATCGGAATAATAAGCCGGTACAGATAAAACTGTAAAAATAAAATAAAGAAGCAATAAGGGTGGCACCACGGCCTGTCCGCCTTCGGCGGATTAACTCGTCCCTAATAAAATAAAGGACGGGTTTTTTAATGCAAAAAATGGTAAACTAAATTTATGAAATATTCGAAATTATTTGGAAAAACTGTAAGGGAAGTACCAACTGGGATAACGATGCCCTCGCATCAATTGTTGTTGAGAGGCGGATTTATTCGTGAAGTTGCCGCCGGAAGGTATAATCTTTTACCCCTTGGGGCGCGGGTTTATGAAAAAGTTATTGCCATAATTGAAAAAGAAATGGAGAAAATCGGATCACAACGGGTTTTTACTCCGACACTTCATCCTAAAGAAATCTGGCAAAAAACCGGCCGGGACAAAGTGTGGGGAAAAAGTCTTTTAACTGTTAAAGATAAAAGAACAGGGCAGGAATTTGCCATGGCGGCAACCGGTGAAGGCTTATTTACGGAAATGATTAAGAATTTTAATCCCTCATATAAAGATTTACCGGTTTATTTGCACCAGTTTAGCCAAAAATTTAGAAACGAAAAAAGACCGCGCGGAGGATTAGTTAGGCTTCGGGAGTTTTTGATGAAGGATGCCTATTCATTTGATGCGACGGAAGAAAGTTTTGCTAAAACCTATAAATTATTTTATGACGCCTACGGAAAGATCGCCAAAGATTTAGACATCATAGCCATTCCGGTGGAAGCAGATAACGGAGCTTTGGGCGGGAACTATTCCCATGAATTTATGGTTCTGGCTGATTACGGCGAAGACAAAGTGGTTGTGTGCGATCATTGTGACTATCGTGCCAATACAGAAAAAGCCCAGTTTGTCCGTGGGGAAGTTAATGTCGATGAAGAAATAAAAGATTATAAAGAAGTGGAACTGCCTTATGAGGTTGGAACAATAAAACAACTAATGGCTCACTATAAAATGCCGGCGGAAAAATTTATTAAAAACGTGGTTTATAAAACAGATAATAAAAAAATAATTATTGCGACAGTCACCGGAGATTTGGAAGTTAACGAAATAAAATTAAAGAATCTGGTCGGGACAAAGGGGGATTTAGAGCCGGCAACTGATGAAGACTTGGCAAGTTTTGGAGCAAAATCCGGCTTTGTTCACTCTTGGGGGTATAAAGATAAAAGAATAATTTATGTTGCCGATGAGGTTGTGACAAAAGCAAAAAATCTTTATGGCGGGTACAAAACGGACGCAACAGATCCAATAAACGTTAATTATGGCCGGGATTTTAAAGTAGATATTGTTGGAGATATTTGTAATGCTTACGAAGGAGCTAAATGTGTCCGGTGCGATTCTGGCAAATTAACAATTAAACGAGCCATAGAATATGGACATGTATTTTCGTACGGTGACTTTTATTCGAAAGCCCACGGAGCCACCTTTGTGGACCGTGATGGATCTGAAAAATATATTTTGATGGGTGCGTATGGAATTGGTGTCGAACGGGCGATTGCTATAATTATTGAATCGCACCACGATGACAAAGGCATAATCTGGCCAGAGGCGATGGCACCGTTCAAATATCATTTAGTTGGATTAAACGGTAAAGGGGAAGATGTTTATCAAAAATTAATTGCTGCCGGAGTTGAGGTCTTGTTCGATGACCGGGACATTTCGGCAGGAGAGAAATTTGCTGATTGCGACTTGATTGGTTGTCCTTACCGTCTCGTTGTCTCTGATAAAACAGGGGATAAGATAGAAATTAAAAAAAGAGGAGAAAAAGAGACAAAACTGATTGATATTAAAGAATTAACTTGATATAAATACTTATGGATGATTGTGTTTTTTGTAAGATCATAAAAGGAGAAATTCCGGCAAAATTTGTTTATCAGGATGAGGACATGGTTGTTTTTCCGGATATCAAGCAGCAAGCGCAAACACATCTACTCGTTGTCCCGAAGAAACATTTTCTTGATTTAAACGACACGCCGGATGAAATAATATTAAAAATTAAAAATAAGATTCTTGAATTGAGTAAGGGAATGGGGGATTATCGGGTAGTAATAAACGGAGCAGCGGCGCAGGAAGTCAAACATTTACATGTTCATTTGTTAGGAGGTGTTTTATAACATATGCCAATTGTAGTTAAAGGTCAACCGGGACAAAGTTCGGATCAAGTGATTCGCGCGTTTCAAAAAAAGGTCTTCAATGAAGACATCATTGAGGAGCTCAAAAAGCGGGAATTTTACCAAAAACCCGCCCTTATTAAAAAAGCCCGAAACGCCGCCATCAAAAAAGCCAAAAAGCAAAAGCGGATTTATTAAAATGTTGTTAGACCAAATCCAATCCGAATTGACCCAAGCCGTGAGGGATAAAAATCAACTTAAGGTTGATACTCTGCGGTTTCTTTTAGGCGCCGCTTTTAATCTGCAAATCGAAAAAGGCCGCGATTATGTTTTGACGGACAATGATGTCTTGTCAGTTGTTGCCAAACAAATAAAAACCCATAAAGAATCAATCGAGATGTTTGGCAAAGGTGGCCGGCAGGATCTCGTTGATCGGGAAACAGCCGAACTGGCTATTTTACAGTCGTACATGCCTCAACAACTAAGCGAGGAAGAAGTTAAAGTTAAAATAATAGAAATAAAAAATAATAACCCCGGCGCTGATTTTGGCACCTTGATGAAACTTTCCATGGCCGATCTTCGCGGTCAGGCTGATGGAACTCTGGTTGCCAAATATGTCAGAGATAACTCTTAATTGCCAGTCGCGGTATCCTGTGGGGCGGAAATTTGTGATTTCGGAAATTACCAAACTTCTTGCCGACAAAGGATTAAATGATAATGCCGCGGTTGCCGTTTACGTTTGTGGCCGGCGGAAAGTCCGGGAATTGTCACGAAGATACTTAAAAGCGGCTGAAGATCACGAAGTTTTATCTTTTCCTTATAACGAATCAAAAAAAGATTTTGTAGATTATCCTGACGGTCTTCTTCATCTTGGAGATATAATTATTTGTTACCCCTTGGCGCAACAGATTGCCATGGAGGACAATAAAATGACCGACCAAGTGATAGCTGAATTAGCATGTCATGGTGTGCTACACTTATTGGGAGAACACCATGATGTTTTATAACAAGTATCGGTCGCAAACAATAAACGATATTGACAGTGAAAAAATACGGGAAGGCCTCGGAAAATCGATCCTCTCTAATAAATTTGCCTCAGCCTATTTATTGATTGGTCCTAGGGGAACCGGTAAAACCTCAATGGCAAGGCTTATTGCCAAAGCTTTAAACTGCGAAAAAAGAAAAGTTGGGGAAGAGCCGTGTAAT